>DASWYH010000353.1:0-5119 GCA_036405095.1 Gemmata sp.
CAGTTTGGTCGCCGCTCAATCACGGACTTTCGCCCGGCGCGCCTTGATAATCTCGTAACGAGAGACCGCGTGCCGAGGCCAAAACGATTTTGCGGGGCGCCACAAACACCGAATTCGGAACCGACGATAGGTTCGGAGATAATGAGGAACGGAACCGCTTGTTGAATATGAATAACGATCGACTATCCGTTGTCACGTGGCCGCCGCGCCGCTGACCGGTCTGCGGTTCAAGACAGCGAAGTGATGCGAGGGCGCCCATGCGAGTTCTGCCCGGTCCAACGAAATCGAATCAGGTGCTGGCGTGGTCGCCGGACGGGCGCTGGCTCGTGGCGGGTGGGAGCGGGGACGGTATCATGGTGTGGGACGTGGACGCGAACGCGCCCGGTCGGCGCATCTTCGCGACCGCGCACGGCGGAAAGTTGATGCGCTTCTGCCGCACCAACGAGAGGTTGTACGTTGCGTTTCAGAGCGGCGGGGTCTGGGACTGGAACCCCGGCACCGACGAGGAGCGTTTGCACCCGTGGTCGGACCGGTATCACCGGTATTACGGTTTCACTCTGGCGGACCACGGGCGCGCGGCGGCCCTGAACACCTTCCGCGAGTCCCCCACGGGCGCCGGGGTGGAGAGCCAGGACGTGGGGTACGCGATCACCGCCGACGGGCTGACCGTGGAGCGCTGGGCGCGACCCAACGGCCACAACTGGAACAGCTCGCACTCGTTCGCTTTTCGGTGCGGCTCCGACGAACTGTTTGGGATCGGCTCACACGCGGGCGGAACGCAATTCGTGCGCGTGCGCACCACAGACGGGGCGCTGCTCGGGTCGTTCGACCCACCCGGCGCGGTGCGTTCATGGGTGCTGGCGCCGGACGACTCGCGCGTGGCCTGGGTGTCGGAACACGGGCTGCACGTGCGCGACTTCGAGCCCGGTGCCCCGGCACTGGAACTCCCGGCGGCCGGTGGCGAGCACCGGCGCGGGCTGGCGTGGTCGCCCGACAGTCGTTTGATTTCGTACACCACGGGCACAACGGTTCGGCTGCTCGACGCGGGCACCCTGAGCGAGGTGCGGGCGCTGGACTGGAACATCGGGAAGCCGCGCGCGGTCGCGTTCCACCCCGACGGGTTACGGGCCGCGGTCAGCGGCGAGGGCGGGCGCGGGTGGGTCACGGTGTTCGATCTGGAATGACCTGAAACCCGAGTGTATCAGCCGGCGATAAATCAACAAATCGATCCGGCCAATTGCTGCCTTGGCCGAAGGCATGCGCGCTTGCGCGGCCTCCTCACGCCCCCGCATAGGGCGTCGGGTCGGGCACACCCGCTTCAGCGAACCCCTTCTTTCGCAGCAAACACGAGTCGCACCGGCCGCAGGCGCGGCCGGTCGCGTCGGGGTCGTAGCAACTCAGCGTGAGCGAGTAATCCACACCCAACTTCGTCCCCGCGCGGATGATCTCCGCTTTGGTCATCTTCAGTAGCGGCGAATGAACGTGGAACGTGCCCGCGCCCTCCGTACCGGCTTTTGTGGCGAGGTTCGCGAGGCGCTCGAACGCGCTCAGGAACTCCGGGCGACAGTCGGGGTATCCGCTGTAATCGAGCACGTTGGCCCCGATAAAAATGTCGAACGCGCCAACCACCTCCGCGAACCCGAGCGCCAGCCCCAGGAGGATCGTGTTGCGGGCCGGAACGTAGGTCACCGGCACCCCCTGCCCCATCTCGGTTTCGGAACGGTCCTTTGGGACCGCCACATCGGCCGTGAGCGCCGAACCGCCGATCTGGCGCAAATCCAATTTCACGGTGCGGTGCCCCGCCACCCCCAACATCTTGGCGACGGCCGCGGCACGGTCCAGTTCGATGCGGTGGCGCTGGCCGTAATCGACGGACAGGGCGTAGCACTCGAACCGTTGGCTCCGGGCCACCGCGAGCGCCGTGGTGCTGTCCAACCCGCCACTCAAGAGGACGACTGCTTTTGGCATGACGCGCGCGCTTTCGACTTGCGGTTAACGGTGTGGAAGTGTGGTCCCACTTCGTCTATCAAGATAACTGACACCACGAGATTTGCAGCATGGAACCGACCGAGACCCCGGCCGTTGAGCACCTGGAGACCTTCCCGAACCCGCGCCCCGGGCGGGAGTTCTCCATCGAGATCGTGTGCCCCGAGTTCACCAGCGTGTGCCCCAAGACCGGCCAGCCGGACTTCGGCACCATTACCTTCACTTACACGCCCGGCGCGACGTGCGTGGAACTGAAATCGTTGAAGCTGTACCTTCAACGGTTCCGCAACCGGGGCATCTTCTACGAACAGGTGACGAACCAGTTGCTGGACGACTTCGTTGCCGCCTGCCAACCGGTACGGTGCAAGGTGGTATCGGTGTGGACGCCCCGCGGGGGCATCTCCACAACCGTGACGTGCGTTCACGAAGAGGAGAAAGGCGATTAGCCACAAAGAAGCACAAAGGACACAAAAGAAAACCAGAGAAAAAGGCAGAGTTTGAAGGCCGTTGAGGAAAGCAGCGAATCACACAGGTAGAGGCAACCCGAGCTTCAGACCGTTATTTGTGCCTCTATGATTACTGGCTTTACCGGGCCTTCTTGAATCGCCCTTCTGCGGGATTTCTTTTGTGTCCTTTGTGCTCCTTTGTGGCCGCCTTCTGCCTTCACTCAACGACGATGGCGTTTTCGAGGCGGGCGTCGGGCAATGCTTCGCGTGCGCCCTGTTGGGCGAGTTGCTTGACGTGGTACGAGTTGGCCCGTCCACGGAGCACGACGCGGTCGCCGCCGGTGGCGACCTCGATTTCCAGGTTCCGCACCCGGCGGCCGGTCCGATCGGCTACCCGCTGTGTAACAAGTTCGAGTAACGACATAGGGATCGTGCTCATTGGTCCTTTATGCGTGCAAGTTTGCTGGCGACTTGGGCACACATGCCCGTTGATGAATCACAAAGAAAGCTACCGCAGCTTCGTTTAGTAATTAATTGAACCCGATGCAAACAGCAGTCCAAAACCCCTCTTCTTCTTCAGATCTCCACGAACTGCATGGGGCTCGCCCCCTTTTCGCTGAAGAGCTGCGCACCAAGGTGACAGCCGGAGCGCGCTGTGTGCGTTTTGAGTACTGCTTCTCATTAGTTTTTGTGACAGTTCGCCGCCAGTCGGCGATTTACCTGACCGGGTCGTGGCAGGAACGGTACTTGCGAGGGTTGGGATTCAGCTTCCTCGCTCTGGTTCTTGGCCCCTGGGGTGTGCCGTGGGGGCTCATCTGGACCGTTTGGGCCATTTGGGTGAACACCACCGGCGGAGCGGACTGTACAACAGAAGTCCTCGCGGAACTGGGAGCCGGAGCGCCTGACAACGCGCACAATGGTTCCCGCACCGCGGGAGCCGCTCCCGTGTGACCCGATTATCGTTCGGGACGATCGAAATTTGCGCCCGCGGTTTAAGGGGTGTGGTTGTGGTGCGTTATCGCTTCATCGCCCTTGGGGTCACCGTTGTTGGGTTGCTCGGGCTGTCCGAGGGGCGGGCGTCACTGCACCACCCCGACGAGCCGCTCGCGGTTCCGGTAAACGCACAGGGCGTGCCCGAACCGCTCCCATTTGACGAGTTCGGGCGCCGCCGGCTGGTGCTGATGAACGCCGGGAACGCCGACTGGCCGCTCGCACGTCCCCACCCAAACGACCCGACCAAAATGGTGAGGAGCGACCGCGGGGTTCTCAAAGACCGCATCGACGCGCGCCTCAAAATGGCCAAGCGCACCCAGGAGGAGAGCGTCGCCCTCGCGGTGGACCTGCTCCGGTTCGGGCGACCGGACGACGCGGACGGTACACTCGTGGGCAAACAGCGACAGGGCTACCTGGGGAACGTGACGCTCGCGCACATCGCCGCGGCGCAAGCCAGCCCCAGCGACCCGAAGACCCGTGACTGGTCCCGCGCGTTTGCGTTCCTGAGTTTCGCGAACGAAGAAACGCCGCCGAAGACGTTTCCCGGGCTGACGCCCCAGCAACTCGCCTGGCAGGTGAAACTCAACAACGGCGCGCTGCTCAAATTCTTTCGCCTCCGCATGGACGAAGCGCGAACCACACACGTTCCGGAAAACGAACTGCCCGACGCCATCTTTCCGGTCGATTTCAAGAACACGGTTGACGGCGCGCTCGCACCCGCGGAGCGCGCGAAGTTGCCGCCCGACGCGCTCGCGACCGTGCAACAGTTGGTACTGTGGTTCCCGCACGACACGCGGCTCTACTGGTTGCTCGCGGAGGTGTACGCCGCGCGCGGCGAGTTCGCGGCTGCCGAGCGCATCATGAACGAGTGCGTGCAGTCGCTCGGGTACAGCAACCGCAAGGTGCTCATGCAGCACCGCGAAGCGGTCGCGAAGGTCGCCAAGGACACGGCCCCGCCCCCAGACGATCCGCTGTTCGGGGGCGGAGACAAGCCCGCGGACCTGCCCACGGCACAGCCGAAGTGGTGGCTCACTATGAACGCGGTGTGGGTCTACTTCGGCGCCGTGGGGCTGATCGCGCTGTTCGCGCTCTACCGCGCGCTGACGAAAAAGCCGAACCCCAACCGCACGCGAATCGGGTGACGCTGACGCGCCCGCGCCGCGGTCGCGGTGCGAGGAGTCCCGTATGATCGAAAACCTCTGGCTCGTTCACCCGGATCCGGCGATGTGTGATGCGTTCCGGCACCGCTTCGCGGGGCTGCGCGGGGCCCGCGTCGTTCAGGGGCGATTTGAAGACCTCGGACCGCACGACTGCTTCGTCACGGCGGGCAACTCGTTCGGGCTCATGACGGCGGGCATCGACGCGGCCGTGGTCCGGTTCTTCGGCGAAGAACTGATGACGCGGGTGCAGCACCGCATCCTGAACGACTACTTCGGCGAGCAACCGATCGGCACCGCATTCGTACTGGAAACCGCACGCCCCGCTGTTCCCTTTCTGGCTCACGCCCCGACGATGCGCGTGCCGGGCAACATCGACGGCACCGACAAGATTTAGGCTCACCGCGATTCATGGGGGAGTCAGGCTTTGACTTTCCCAAATCGGTCCAACACACGAAGGCGGAAATTCTTGAAGCTGAGCATCCCGTAGGCACGCCACAGGATCGCCCGCAACCCGTGGTTGAAGCCTTCCGTTCG
>DASWYH010000354.1:0-1696 GCA_036405095.1 Gemmata sp.
CGTGGGCGGTGCTGGTCGTGCAGAGCTTCCAGCGGCACTGGCGGGTGCGGCAGATGGGGCTCGTGTCGGCCGGGTTGCTCGGGGTCGTGGTGGCGTGGGTCGCGCTCGCCACCGAGCGCGGCGCCTGGGACGTGACCCAGCTCCGGGCGCGGCGCACCGTCACCACGATGAACGGCCCGCGCCCCGCGGTCGCCCAGGAGGCCGCCCGCCAGGCCCGTGACACCCGCTACGCGGTCCTGGTGGACGGCGAGCGGATCAACGAGCAGCCGGCACACGAGCTCCCGAACCCGCTGAACCCCACCGCAGACGCGCTCGCCACGCTCATCCTTTCCGTCCCGCAGGCCGCGGTGCGGTCCGAACCGTTTCAGAAGAGCTGGGGGTTCATGAACTACTCGCGGTACGTGGTCCAGCTCGTGTTCATGGGGTTCGTCCTGCCGCTGTTCACCCTCTCGTATGCGAGTGGGGCGTTCGGAACGGATCGCGAGACGCGGTCGCTGGTGTGGCTCATGACGCGCCCGATCCCCCGGAGCGGGATCTACCTCGCGAAGTTCCTCGGCACGCTCCCCTGGTGCGTCGCGCTCGGGCTGGGCGGGTTCGCCCTCATCTGCCTGGCCGCGGGCGCGATCGGGCGCACCGCCCTCGCCCTGTACTGGCCGGCCGCGGCGCTCGGAACGGTCGCATTCGCGGCCCTGTTCCACCTCGTCGGGGCGCTCTTCCGGCGCCCGGTCGTGGTCGGGCTGGTGTACGTGTTCTTTTTTGAAACCGTTATCGCGGTGCTGCCCGGCAGCCTGAAGTTACTGAGTCTCACCTTTTACGTGCGTTCGCTAATGTATAATGAAGCGGTCGCGGCCGGTCACCCCGGCGAGATGCTCCCCGCCATCACCGGACAGGCCGTCACGTCCGAGACCGCGTGGGCGGTGCTGGTCGCCGCACCGGTCGTCATCACCGCTTTCGGGATGTGGCTGTTCTCCCGGTCCGAGTACCGCGACGACGTGTGAGCCGAACAATGTCCTCGTCCTCTCCGATCTCCGTGCCGTTCGAGCTGACCGGGGCCCCGGTCCACGGGTTCCGCGGCGACGCGCCGGCCGGGCCGCTCCCCCACCCGCGCGGGCTGACGGTCGCCATCAGCCGACAGGCCGGCTCCCGCGGCGCGACCATCGCGCAGAAGGTGGCCGATATCCTTGCGTGGCAGGTGTTCGATCACGACACGCTCGACTACCTCGTCCAGAACGAGGCGGCCCGCGCCCAGCTCCTGGCCGACGTGCCGGCCGACGCCCGCGCCTGGGCCGACGCCCAACTGGGGCACCTCCAGCGGGACCACCGGCTCAACGCCGACGCCGACGCCCTGCGCCTCATCCGGCTCGTGCTCACGGTCGCGGCCCGCGGGAGCGCGGTGATCGTGGGCCGGGCCGCCGGGTTCATGCTGCCCCCGGAAACGACCGTCCACGTGCGCGTCATCGCGCCATCGGAGGCGCGGGTCGCCTACCTGGCCCAAGAGCTGCGGCTCACGCGCCCGGAGGCCGCCGCCGAGGTGCGCGCCCGGGACGAGCGCCGGGCGCTGTTCCTCGACCAGACGCTCGGGCGCGACCCGGCGGACCCGACCGGCTACGACGCGGTCGTCAACTCCGAGCGGCTGGGCGTCGAGGGCGCGGCCCAGTTCATCGGCTGGGCGGTGCGCACCAAGCAGATGTTCACC
>DASWYH010000355.1:0-5541 GCA_036405095.1 Gemmata sp.
CACCCACTCGCGTGGACGGCACAAGCCAGACCGAGCAACAGCGGCACCCGCAAAGATGCAACTAACTTGCTTCAACACGTTGTCAAAGAGCGATCACGGCAAACGGAATTACCGTCTACCACCTGGGCACTTCATCACTCCGAAGAGTAATTCGTCACCCAAAAGACTTACGCACCCTGTCGAATGCCGCAAGTCAATCTTCCATCTCACCATCTCGCCGCAGTAAGCCAACTCGTTACAACCCCTTGTTGTCGTTGCACTTATGCTGCGGCAGGGTGAATATTAGGAACCTTACATTTCGCTGTCAACCTGCCTCGCGTTTTTTTTCTTCTTCCGGTTTTCGCGAATCGTTCGCAATTCCGGTATCGCAAGGCAAAGGGACAACGTTTGTCGTCTGTGTCCCGTCGGTTCGCTGACAGCGGTGTGGAGGAGAGGGGACTCGAACCCCTGACATCCTGCTTGCAAAGCAGGCGCTCTACCAACTGAGCTACACCCCCGCCGTGTGCCAGTAACCAGGTGCGCGTGCCTGGATTTGAACCAGGGACCCCGTCGTTATCAGCGACGTGCTCGTACCAACTGAGCTACACGCGCGACATCTACCCCCATGAAACGCAAAAGCCAAACCGACTTGGTTTGGCTCCCTCAACACCCGTCTGGTTGCGAGAGCTAACCGCACTGCTGCGGAATCAGGTTCACCATCAAACGGGTAGTCATGCACACCTCATTGGGGATTGCACGTGGGAGATTCTAAAGTGGCGACCCCGAGTGTCAAGGGACAGGTTCGCCCGCAGTCTCCCAATGCCACGCGCCCAAATTTCGAGGGCGTTGCCAGCAAACGACTTCTGACAAATCGGCTCTTTCCGAAAATTCTTCCTTCGCGCCGCCACCGGCGCTGGGATAATGCGGAATTCACTTGTTCGACACAGAGGAAAATTCATGACAGGGAAGGCTGTGAGGTCGCCGGGGGCACAGCTCCGGGCGGCGTGGGCGAACGCGGCTGTCGCGATTCCGGGAGTGTTCAATCCTCTGGTGGCAAAGATGGCCGAGCGGCTCGGGTTCTCGGCGGTTTATCTCTCCGGCGGCGCGCTCTCCGCCGGCAACGGCGTTCCCGATATCGGCTTGCTCACGCTCCCGGAGTTCGTGCAGGCCGCGCAGCTCACCGCGCAGGCAACCGCCCTCCCCTTACTTTGCGACGCGGACACTGGGTTCGGCGAAGTTCTGAATGTCGAGCGCACCGTGAAGCTGTTTGAAACCGCCGGGGTCGCCGGGATTCACCTCGAAGACCAAGAGATGCCGAAGCGGTGCGGGCACCTCTCGGGAAAGTCGGTCGTGAGCGCGGAAGCAATGGCCGCAAAGATTCGCGCCGCGGTCTCGGCCAAACGCGACAAGGATTTTGTCATCATCGCTCGCACCGACGCAAAGAGCGTCCACGGGTTCGATGATGCGGTCAACCGCGCGAAACGCTACCTCGACGCGGGCGCAGACGCGATCTTCCCGGAGGCGCTGGAATCGCGGGAGGAGTTCGAGCGGTTCGCAAAAGCTCTGCCGGGGGCCGTGCTGCTCGCGAACATGACCGAGTTCGGGAAGTCGCCGGCGCTCGATGTCGCAACGCTCGGCGCAATGGGCTACCGCCTGATCCTGTTCCCCCTCACGGCGTTCCGGGTGGCGATGCGCGCCGCGGAAGAAACGCTCCGCGATCTTTTGGCAAACGGCGTGCAGACGGCCAGCGTCCCCAAGATGCAAACGCGCGCCGAACTTTATGACTACCTCGGTTACACCGGGTACGAGGCCCGCGACCGCGCCTACTTCGGGGGCCAATAATGGATGCGCCGGAGCCGGTCGTTCAGTTGCGTGGCGTCACCGTTCAGTTCGGAGCGCAAACGGTACTCAAAGGCATCGACCTCGACATCTTCCCGCAAGACACGCTCTGCGTGATCGGCGAGAGCGGGTGCGGCAAAACCGTGCTCCTGAAGCTCATCGTGGGGTTGCTCATGCCGACGGCCGGCGAGGTGCTCGTCGAAGGCAAACCGCTCGCCCAACTCTCCGAACGCGAGCTGACGCAACTCCGCCTCCGGATTGGGTTTCTGTTCCAGCAAGCGGCCCTGTTCGACAGCCTGAATGTGTTCGACAACGTGGCGTTCGGGTTGCGCGCGAAGGGCGGGTTTAGTGAGGCCGAGATCGCCGCGAAGGTGCGCGAGCGCGTCCTGGAAGTGGGGCTCCCGGCGAGCGCCGAACCCAAGATGCCCGCCGAGTTGTCCGGTGGGATGCGGAAGCGCGTGGGGCTGGCGCGCGCGCTCGCGCTCGACCCCGATGTGATGCTCTACGACGAGCCCACCACCGGACTCGACCCGATCATGACGGACGTGATTAACGAGTTAATCCTGCAAACACGAACGAAGCGTCCGGTGACATCGGTAATCGTGACGCACGAACTCCGCACGGTGGAGAAGTGCGCGAGCCGCGTCGTGATGCTGTACCCGCGCGCGCGCCTGCAACCCGATGAGCGACAAGTCCTCTACGACGGCCCCGCAATGGGGTTGCCGAGCGCCGATGACGCGCGCGTGCGACAGTTCATTCAGGGTGAGGCCCGCGACCGGTTGACGGAACTGAGAGACAGTCCATGACACCAAGAGCGCGAACGGTCGAGGAGTGGAGTCAGTCGAATGACAAAATGACGGAACTCGAGTGGTTCACGTGGAACCACGCAGAGGCGATGCTCTTTGGACTCGGCGAAATCAAGTACCGGGGGACACGAATTCCCGCGTTCATTGCCACCTTCGCGGAAAGCGGGCGCGTTCGGCAACTCCTGCCTACGGAACTACAGTCTGTTTTTGATGATTACGTCCGCTGGGTGCAAGAAGGAGGGCCAAACCCGAAAACGCTCTACCCACAACTCAGCGACCCCCCGAGGCACTCAATTGACGGACCGATCATCGTGGCTGAAGACCTGCTCGCTGTCATTCAGCGCCCGGACCATCCCGCGGATTCGGCGACCGGTTTCGTACTTTCTGAGGCGTACAACGCTGCCACAGTCAGCGTATTCCATCCGATAACAAAGCCGGGCACTGAAGAGTGGCTCCGCAACCAGGCCGAACGCCTTCGCGATGTCGTCGGGAATCCGTTCCGCCCCGTCACCTTCGCGCCCGAGTGGCGCACCGACACCGCGACCGCCATCGCGCGGCAAATGTACGAGTCGCGTGACTTCAGCGCGATGCCGATCCTCGCCGACGCCCTTCAAGACGCGGGTTGCGACAACGACGATGTCCTGAACCACTGCCGCGGTGGAGGGCCGCACGTGCGCGGGTGCTGGGTCGTCGATTGCGTGCGGGAAAAGGGGTAGCGGCCCCATCCGCCCCGAGCACACCGTCTGGGGAACAAATCCGCGGTCAGACGGTGTTTCGGACATTACCGAACCGCGGCGAGTCAGTTTGTTAGCTCGACCGGTGCCGCTTCTGTTGCCGTCCGTGGATAAGGGACGTGAGGGTTGCGACACGGGCAGACGGGCGGGCGCCCGTGTCGTTCGATTTGCAATCGTGATGAGGTCGCGTTCCGGGGCTCAAAGGCCGCGCGCAGGGGGCTCAGGGTTTCAGCCCCGCAATGGCGCCTCTCAGTCAGGCGAGGGCGCAACCCGCTCGTCCGATTTTAGCCCTCGGGGGTGATCAACTTGCCGATGACGGCCCCGGTCACCTTCCCCTTGATGACCACGTTCTGCTTCTTCACGTCGGAAGAGACCGTCTTGAGGATGTCGCCGAGCGGCTTGGCGTTCGGCTGGAGCGCGATCAGCACCGGGACGAAACCGCCCAGGTCCTTCAGGAGCTTGGCCATCGCGGCCCCCATGTCTTCGGCGGCGTCCTCGTCCTTCATTCCGAAGGTGACTTCGAGGTTCACGTCCGCGGTGATCCGCACCACGAGGCTCAGCGTGTTCGTTTTCGGCAGCGCCTTTTCGAGACCGGACAGGTCGATCTGGTTTTGCGCGGGCAGCTTGACCGTGTCGAACTTGCCCTTCACCGACGACACCGCGATCACGGACGCTTTCTCGTCGAGCGGCTTCAGCAGCCCGGCGAGTTCGGCCGTGATGGGGGCCTTTTTGTCATCCTCCGCCTGCTTCAGCGCGGTCGCGATGATCTTCTTGTCGGTGCCCGCGATGACGGTCCCGTCGCTCACCACGGTGCTGTAAACCGGGTTGCCCTTGTCGGGCTGGTACTTGAACAACCGGGTGTTGCCGTCCTTGACGACGCTGAACTTCTCACTTTCTTTCTTGGTGATTGCTTCAGCGGCCTTGAGCAGTTTGTCCGGATCGAACTTCCCGTGGACGATGACCAGCGCCTTGGTGTTATCCGGACCGGACCCGGACATCCCGGCCCACACCTTCTCGATGTCCTTCATCGGGTCCAGGCCCATCTCCTCCAGGAGCTTCTTCGCGTCCTGGCCGTTGAGAGCCTGCTTGATTTGTTCGAGCGCGTACTTCTTGACGACGTCCGCTTCGACGATCTGCTTCAGATTGACGTACACAATGGTATCGGCGTCGGCCGGGAGCAACTTGTCCGGTTCGGCCGCGCGAACTTGTCCGGCAAAGGCCGCAAACAGAACGGCCGTCAGGCCCAGGCGATAAAGGCGCGTCATGAGCTTCGATCCCTTTTGACGTGGATTCGGACCGACGGGGCGGGTCCGGCGCCGGCAACGGCGTATTCTACCCGCCCCGACGCCCGCCGGTTTCGGGGATTTCATAATCCCGTCGGCCCCGTGTTCCTGGGGCGGGATGTGCGGGCTCGCCAAGCTGCGAAAGCTGGAACACCTGTTTCGCAAATGCGTTACGTCTGCTCGCGAGCGAGAACCGCGCGGTAGCACGTGCGCACGCTCGCGGTGGTCCGGGCGAACTCGGTGAGAAAGTCCGCCGGGCTCGCGAACCCGAGCCGGTGGGCCAGCTTCGCTTGCTCGTGCGGCGCTTCGGGAACCTCGGTGAGCGGGCGGTCGGTGACGATCCGGAGCCGCGCTTCAACGAGGCGCAGGAACGTGTACCCGGTGCGGAGCGCGTGGGCACCGGTTTCGGGCAGCGCCCCGCAGGCGGCAAGGGCGTCGAGGGCGTCCCAGATGTTCGGTTGCAGCACCGCCGGGTGCTCGCGCCCGTACTTCAGTTGGAGCAGTTGCACCGCGAACTCGACGTCCGCGAGCCCCCCCGGCCCGCGCTTCAGGTTCCGCGGCCCGGCGGTCGATTCGAGCTTCTGCCGCATGGTGCGCACCTCGTCCGCAACCTCCGGGCACCACGCCGGGCCGAGCATCGCGTCGCGCACGGCGCTCATGACCTCGGCCGCGAACCCCGCGTCGCCCCGAACGACCCGCACGCGCCCCAGCGACTGGCGCTCCCACAACTGGCACCCGGTCCCGGCGAAGTACCGGCGGAACTCCGCGAGCGGGAGCACGAGGCTCCCCGACTTGCCGGTGGGGCGGAGCCGCATATCGACCTCGTACAGCCGGCCCCGCGGCCCCATGTGGCTGGTCCGCTTGATGACCCGCTGGGCCAGTTCGGTGAAGTACAGACGG
>DASWYH010000356.1:0-7062 GCA_036405095.1 Gemmata sp.
CGATCCGGAGGCCTTCGAACAGGCGTTGCAGGCCATCGACGCCGAGCGCGAGGGCAACCTGGCGCTCGCGGAAAAGCTGTGGGCAAAAGTGAAGGGCCGGTTCCCCGAGGAGGCCAAGCTCCCGTACACGACCGACGAGCCGGCGCTCGCCAGGGCGCGCTGGGGCTGGCTCGCGGACAAGCGGATCGCCGACGCGAAAGCGGCAGACGGGGAGCTGCGGGCGCTGCAAGAACAGATCCGGAACAGCCAGATCTACGACCGGGCGCTGAAATTCGATCCCGCGAGCCCGGAGTCGCTCGCGCTCCGGGTCCAGCGATTGATGCGGTTCCCGGACCCGGACAAAGCGGCCCGGACCTGCGACACGCTCATCGCGATGACCGAGAAGGACCCCGGCGCCCGGGTCTGGTATCTGGTGGGCTGCAAGTTGCGGTTCGGGCGCCCGGCGAGCGCGCCGGACCCGCTGAAGGTGCGCGTGGACAACATCAACCTCTGGCTCGACCAGACCGAGCGCACGGCGAAGCAGGTCGCGAGCGACCCGGACAACCCAGAGCGCCCGGTCTGGGAGCGCACCGTGCGCACCCGGTGCCGGGAGGTCACCGAGCTGTACGACGACGACGAGCAGCCGGCCGTCCGGGAGGCCGTCCAGCGGGCCGAGAAGATCGTTGATTCCCTGCCCAAGAAGTCCTAATCGAACGGCATCCTTCTTGTCCCAGAGTGCGACCCGCGATGCCCGACCTCTCGACCGCCCGACCCGCCAGCGCCGCCGCGTTCGCCCGCGCCCGGGCCGTGATCCCCGGGGGCGTTAACAGCCCCGCTCGCGCGTTCGGTGGGGTGGGCGGGAGCCCGCTCTTCATCGCCCGCGCGGACGGCCCGTTCCTCTTCGACGTGGACGGCAACCGTTACCTCGATTTCATCGGCTCGTGGGGGCCGATGATCCTGGGCCATTGCCATCCGAAAGTGGTTGACGCGACCATCGCGGCGCTGAAAAACGGGTCCAGTTACGGGGCGCCGTGCGAACTGGAAACGCAGCTCGCCGAACTCGTCATCGAAGCGGTGCCCTCCGTCGAGATGGTGCGGTTCGTTTCGAGCGGCACCGAAGCGACGATGAGCGCGATCCGGCTCGCCCGCGGGTTCACCGGGCGCGACCTCGTTGTGAAGTTCGCCGGGTGCTACCACGGGCACGTCGATTCCCTGCTCGTGTCCGCCGGCTCCAGCGCCCTGACGCTCGGGGTCCCGAACAGCCCCGGGGTGCCCGCAGGCTGCACCCGTGACACGAGCGTTCTGCGTTACAACGACGTGGCCGCGCTCGCCGAACTGTTCGCCGCAAAGGGCGACGCGATCGCGGGGGTGATCCTGGAGCCCGTGGTCGGGAACATGGGGCTGGTTCCCCCGTCGGACGAGTTCCGCAGGGAGCTCCGCCGGCTCACCCTGAAACACGGGGCGCTGCTCATCTACGACGAGGTGATGACCGGGTTCCGGCTCGGGTACGGCGGCGCACAGGTGCTCCTCGGCGACAGCCCGGACCTGACGTGCTTCGGGAAGATCATCGGCGGCGGCTACCCCGTCGGCGCGTACGGCGGGCGGGCGGATATCATGCGGCAGGTGATGCCGGCGGGGCCGGTGTTCCAGGCCGGCACGCTGTCCGGGAACCCGGTCGCGATGGCCGCCGGGATCGCGACCCTCACCGAACTCAAGACGAACCCGCCCTACGCGCGCCTCGAAGAGCAGAGCGCCCGCATCGGTGCGGAACTTCAGACGGCCGCCGCGGGGGCCCGCGTCCCGGTGCAGTTCAACCGGGTCGGGAGCATGTGGACCCTGTTCTTCACCGACACCCCGGTGACCGACCTGGACACCGCGAAGGCCTCCGACGTGCAGCGGTTCGCGCGGTTCTTTTGGCACATGATGGACCGCGGGGTGTACCTCCCGTGCAGTCAGTTCGAGGCGGCATTCACCTGTGCGGCGATGACCGACGAGCACATCAGCCAGACCGTTCGGGCGGCCACCGAGAGTCTAAACGCGCTGGCATAGAACCCGCCCCGCTGCGGAGGAAGCCGACATGAGCAGACCCGATGCCGCCACGCTCGAAGAGCTGATCCGGCGCGCCCGGAAGGTGAGCGCGAACGCGTACTGCCCGTACAGCAACTTCCCTGTGGGGGCCGCCGTGCTGACCGACGACGGAGAGGTGTTCGAGGGCTGCAACGTCGAGAACGCGTCCTACGGTCTGTCCATCTGCGCGGAGCGGAGTGCCATCGCTCAGATGGTCGCTCGTGGAAAACGGTCGATCGCTGCGGTCGTCGTGTGTACGCCGACGCCGACGCCGACATCCCCCTGTGGGGCGTGCCGACAGGTGATCAACGAGTTCGGCTCCGGGGCGCTGGTCGTGAGTGCGTGCGACGCTCCGGGGGCGCCGACACGTGCCCTCGCGGACTTGCTCCCCGACGCGTTCGGGCCGCAGAACCTGAACAAGTGACGCGCCCGATCGTCCGTTCCGCCGGGCGGCGCCTCGGGCGCTTTCGTTGATGGGCCGCTATTTCTTCTTCTTTTTCGCGGACTTGACCGGAACTTTGGCGGGCCGTTCCGCGGCGGGCGGCCGGGGCTTCAACTCATACTCGTATTCACCGAACTCGGCGGCGTGCTGGCCCTTTTCCGTGAGCGCGTAGACCGCCTCAAAAGGGGCCTCCGCGTCACCGGTAACGCGGGCCAGGAGCCCTTCGTCAACCAGGACCGTGAGGAACGAGCCGTCCTTGGTGTTGCGGGTCGGGGACAACCGCAGGTCCCGACCGGTCAACTGTTTCTTGCTCCGCTTCGCAGTGCGAAGCACCTGCCAAGTAAAATGAGACACGGGGCGCACGGGCATGTGGCACTCTGGGGGTCCGGTGAATGGTGGAACGAGCGAGGGTTGCGAGTACGACCAGTCTAGAGCATTTTGTCCGGAGAGTCCCTGACATTATGCCTTGAGATTCGTGTTTGGAAGTTCGCGTTTCATACAGAACACAGAACGCCAGTTGTGCCAGGTGTATGGTTGCGATTGCTTGTGCGGCTTGTGCGGCTTGTGTGAAATTTGAACCGGGAGGCCAGGCGAGAACGCACCCGGTAGTGAGGCCCCGACCGGAACATTTGTTGCCCACGGTGCGACCGCCGGTGGGTCGTCATAGCCCGCATTCCAGGAGTGAAGCGACGAGTTCCAAAGGGTGCGGAACGGTCGCCGGACCCTGGCGCTGCTGGTTAGTCTCGTTGGAAGCGGTCGTCATACTGTATTAGCCTCCTCCTCTCCTTCTTAACGGATTGTGCCGCGCACCGCGGCTCGAGCGTAACGCCACGAGGGGATTTCTCCTTGTGAACCGTGTGAGAAGGTGACAAAATCGGTAAGGTGCGCTGGTTGTTATTGGTGCGCCGGTCACGGACAGAAATGGGAACCGCCATGCGTGGCTTCAAATTTCGGCTGCTGTTGTCAGGGGTGCTCGGTGCGCTCGTTGCCTGGCTCGTCACCTGGGCCGGGCACACCGCGCACGGACAGCCGCAACCGGTCGCCGTCGGCGCTCAGCCCGCCAAGAAGGGCGCGGGGGACAAGGACAAAGACAAAGACAAAAAGGACGAGCGCTCGGAACTCGACGACAACTTGCCGTTCGCGGTTCCCTACGACCGCGATCACAAGAGGCAGCTCAAAGCCGCCCGCGACTACCTGGAGTTCAAGGACCCCCCGTACAACACCATCTGTCCGCTGCTGCAGAGCATCCTCGACGCCAAGAGCGACACGTTCTTCGACGTGAAATACAAGGTCGGCGACACGATCCGCATTAACCGGATCAGCGTCAAAACCGAGGCAAACCGGATCATCGCGGACTTCAAGCCCGACGGGCAACAGTTCTACCAGCAGGCCTACGGCGCGACCGCCTCGGCGCTGCTCGACGACGCGCTCAAGGCGAACTGCGACCTCGCGGTCCTCTCGGACGTGTCCCAGCGGTACTTCCACACGAAGGCCGGGGCCGAAGCGACGATCCTCCTGGGCACGCTGTACCTCGAGCGCGGGAACTTCCTCGAAGCCGCGTACGCCTTCGAGCGGGTGCTGCCGCGCAAGGACATCGACGACCTCCTGACCCCGCGGACCCTGTTCAAGATGTCGCTCGCGTTCAAGCGGAGCGGCGACCCGCGGCACACCGACCTGTGCAAGCCCCAGGAGGAGAGGCTCTTCAAGGCGGCGAAGGACGGCATCAAGATCGGCCGCACGCTCTACGGGCTCGATCAGGTCAAGGCCGAACTCGCGCGGCCCGTGGAGTCGGTGCGCGCGTCGTCGGTGGTCGGCGAGTGGGGCACCCGCAGCGGCAGCCCCGGGCGCAACGCGGTGGTGGACGGCGGCCCGCCGTTCCTCGACAAGGTGTTCGGGTTCCCGATGTTCTACTCGGGCGACGACGAGGCCAACCTCTGGATCAAGGGCGAACTCGAGAAGCAGTTCGCCCGCGACAACCGGGCGCCGAAGAGCACCCCGCTCCCGGGCACCTTCCCGGTCACCACGTCGGACGCCATTATCTTCCGGAGCTACGACGGCGTGTACGCGGTCGCCACCCGGGACCGGGTGCAGGGCGGGCGCATTGTGCGGGCCGGGGACCTGCTCTGGAACACCCGGCGGACAACTACCGCCGGGCTGTACCAACTCATCGCGAGCGAGGGCACGCACGACGTCGACATGAGCCGCGACGTGAAGAGCTGGTGGAGCACCTACAACAGCCGCACCGTGAAGGTGCACAGCATCCTGTACGAGAACCCGCTCATCGGGTCGCTGTCCCACGACGGGCAAAACGTCTACTTCGTGGACGATCTCGCGATCACCCCGCCGCCGGTGTTCAACAACCCCGAAATCGGGATCAACGGCGGGCCGCAGTTCCGGCACGCGGGCGACCTGTCCGAAATGGTCCGCGCCGGGCGCCTGGCCGCCGTCGACCTCAAGACCGGGAACCTGCGCTGGGAGCTCGGCCGGGTGAAGGTCGCGACCCAAGAAAGCGACGGCCCGGCGCCGGTCGCGGCGGTGAAGCTGCCGAACCCGCTCACCGAAGAGGAGGCCGACAAGACGAGCGACGCGTTCCGGCTGTGCCTCGACGCCGTGTTCCTCGGCGCCCCGCTGCCGCTGAACGGGAAGCTGTACGCGCTCATCGAACAGGCCGGCGCCGTGCGCCTGTTGTGCCTCGACCCCAAGACCCTGGTGAAGCTCGGCGGCCCGGGGCCGGTCGCGGACCCGACCCCGAAGCCCGCACTGGTGTGGAGCCAGAAGCTCGGCAAGCCCAACAACTCGCTGCCGACCGACTCCGTGCGCCGCTACCAGGGCTGCACGCTCGCGGCGAGCGACGGCATCATCATCTGCCCGACCAACTCGGGCGTGGTGGTCGCGGTGGACATCATGTCGCGCAGCCTGCTCTGGGCGCATGGCTACCGGCAGATGTCCGCGCCCCCGGCCCGCTCGTTCAACCCCCAAACGGGGCAGCCGATCATCCCCGAGCAGCTCCCGGACGACCGCTGGCGCTCGTCCGGGCCGATCATCAGCGGCGGGCGCGTGATCCTGACCGCGTACGACTCGCGCAAGCTTGAGTGCCTGGACCTGCGCACGGGCAAGATCCTCTGGTGGGTGCCTTACGACTCCAGCGACCTGTACGTCGGCGGGGTCACCAACGACCGGGTCGTCGTAGTCGGCAAGAATCAGATCCGGGCGTACCACCTGACCGGCGAGGACGCCGAAACGAAGCGGCCGAAAGTGGCGTGGGAGCCGGTCACGATCCCGACGCCGACCGGGCACGGCGCGATCGGCCGGAACGCGTTCTACGTCCCGGTCCGCCAGGACACCGCCGGCCGGGACAGTACCCCGGCGGCCGAGATCTGGGCCGTCAGCATCGAAGACGGCAAGATCCTGTCGAAGACCGGGGCGCGCAAGCGCAACGACACGGACAACCTCGCGAAGTATGGCCTCGGGAACCTCGTGTTCCAGGACGGCATGGTCTACGCGCAGTCTCCGTGGGAGGTGACAGCGTACCCGCAACTGGAACTCAAGATCGCGGAGATGAACAAGCTCCTCGACAAGAACCCGAAGGACCCGCTCGGGCTCCTGGCACGGGGCGAGCTGCGCCTCGACGACGGCAAACTGAAGGACGCTATTGCGGACTTCAAGGAGGCCGAGAAGAACAACCTGCCGCTCGAAAAGCGCCCGCTGCTGCGCGAGAAGCTCTACATCGCCTACACCGAGCTGCTGCGGGCCGACTTCAACAGCGCCGAGGGCATCCTGAAGGAGTACGAGGCGCTCTGCGAGGTGCCCGCGCCCGGTGAGGAGACCCCCGAAGACAAGGTGCGGCGCGAGGACGAGACCAAGCGCCGCAAGCGGTTGCACTACTACCTGCTCGCGCGGGGGCGTGAAACGCAGGGCAAGCTCGGCGAGGCGTTCGACCATTACCTCGCGCTCGCAAACCTCGGCGAGGGCAAGCAACTGCTTGACATGCCCGACGAGCCCAACGTGAAGATGCGCCCCGATGTGTGGGCGCGCGGGCGGATCGAGGCCATGATCCGCCGGGCGGGCACCCCCGAAGCGAAGCGGTCGCTCGAGGCCCGGGTCGTGCAAGAGTGGGACCAGGTGAAGGACGGGAAGGACCTGGGCCGGCTCCGCGAGTTCGTCGCGGTGTTCGGGCCGTTCTTCAGCTCGGGGGTCGACGCCCAGTTCAAACTCGCCGAGGTCCTCCTCTCGACCAACAACGAGGCCGACGCGCGCGAGGCCCAGACGCACCTCTCGCAGCTGCGGGCGAGTTCCGACGACCCGACCGTTCGGGCCCGCGCGACCGAGGCGCTCGCGCAGGTGATGATCAAGAACCGCATGATGGAGGACGCCGTCGGCCTCTACGTGCAACTCGGTAGGGAGTTCCCGAACGTCTCGGTTCGGGACGGCAAGACCGGGGCAGACTACTACACGAACCTGCTGACCGACAAGCGGCTCTTGCCGTTCCTCGAGCCGAGCCGCTACCCGCTCCCGACCCGCGTCAAGGCCGAACTGACGCAGCCGCTTTCCAACACGAACTTCGGCGCCCGGTT
>DASWYH010000357.1:0-2595 GCA_036405095.1 Gemmata sp.
CGCGGCCCGTCAGAGAAGGGGCATTCGCGCCGGGTTCGGGTATGACGGCGCGGATCTGGTGCGCCGGTGCTCGGTCAGCGGCGCACCACTCTCAGGTTGGGCATCTCGTCGGTGAACACCTCCGTCGCGTCGGCGGTCACCTTCGTCCCGCCCACGTACAGGGTCCGCAACCCCTCCAGGGGCTTCAACTCCATGAGCCCCTTGTCGGTGATTGCGGTTTTCATGAGAAAGAGCGCCCGTAGCCGCTCCAGCTCCTTCACGGCAGTCATACCGCGATCGGTCACGAGCCCGTTCTCCGAGACGTCGAGTAGCTCCAGGAGGGTGAGCTTTTTCAGCGTCGCGAGCTCGGCGTCGCGCAGCCCGGACCCGGGCAGGCGCAGGTCGCGCAGCTCCGCGCAAGCCGCGATCGCGGTGGCCCGGGCCGGCGACATTTGGCTCCTGCTGAGCACCAGCCGCCGCAGGTTGGGCAGGCTCTTCAGCGCGGCGAGCCCCTTTTCGGTACACTTGGTGGCGTCGAGCACGTTCACCGCCCCGATTTGGGGGTGGTTCTTCAGGGCGAGCAGCGTGGCGTCGGTCGCGGACTCAAACTTGGCAACAACTTGGGCCGATGGGGCGAGTTTCGTGTCCGTCTCGGCTTGCCCGCCGGCCTTCGTGATCGCGGCGCGGGCGGATTGTTCGTCGTCGGCCGCGGTTTGCGGCCGCGCCAGCACGAGAGAAACGAGACCCGACACAAGAACAGAAGCGAGCAAAAAACGCACAATAGAGCTCCGTGGAGTGGTCCGGCGGGATTCGTAGATTAGGCCGCAACTGGGTCGGAAGCTCCCTGGCAAACCGTGAGCCGCACGCCCCGGGACTGCGCCCCGGTCTCATTTTTTTTCGCACGGGGGCGGATAAGATGCCAGAGTCGCATGCCGCCTCTCGTTTTCGTTGGGGCCGCCGCCGGTCGCGACCGGGCACCCGGGTCCGTTTAGGAAGCCGCAGCGGCGGTCGCTGAACACCGCGGAGCCGGACTATGCAGGACACCGAACCGCCGGCCGCGCCGTCGCAACTGGACCTGACCGGGCGGACGCTCGGGGACTTCCACATTCTGCGGCGCATCGGGTCCGGCGGCATGGGGCAGGTGTACCTGGCCCGCCAGACCTCCCTCAAGCGTGAGGTCGCGCTGAAGCTGCTCCGCGGGGAGTTGAACGCGAACCCCACCGCCCTCGCGCGGTTCCAGGCCGAGGCCCAAGCGGTCGCCAAGCTTAACCACCCGAACATCGTCCACATCCACCAGACCGGCGAGGCCGACGGGCTGCGGTACATGGTGCTGGAGTTCGTCGAGGGCCGCAACCTCCGGGACTACATGGCCCGCAAGGGGCCGCCCGATTTGCCCATCACCCTCAGCATCATGCGCCAGGTAGCGCTGGCGCTCCAGAAGGCCCACGAGCAAGGGATCGTTCACCGCGACATCAAGCCCGAGAACATTTTGGTGACCCGCAAGGTCGAGGTGAAAGTCACCGACTTCGGCCTGAGCCGGTTCTTCACGGGGGACGCGCCGGCCACGCACCTCACGCAGAGCGGGGTCACGCTGGGGACCCCGCTGTACATGTCGCCCGAGCAGGTGCAGGGGCACGCCGTCGACCACCGCAGCGACATCTATTCGTTCGGGGTCACGTGCTTCCACCTGTTGGGGGGCGAGCCGCCGTTCCGGGGCGCGTCCGCGTTCGAGGTGGCCCTGAAGCACGTGCAGGAGCAACCGCAACTGTTGGCCAACCTGCGGCCCGACCTGCCCGCGGACCTGTGCGGCATGGTTCACAAGATGATGGCCAAGAACCCGGCCGACCGGTACCAGTCGGCGCGCGAGGTGGTCCGCGACCTGGCGAAGCTGCGCGACGGGCACGCGACCGGGACCGCCGCGCTCACGCGCGCGCAGGAACGCGGGCGCCCCACTGGCACCGGGCCGCTCGCGCTGGCGCAATCGGGCACCGCGGTTCTGCCGCTCGTTCCCCCGCCCCGGTGGTGGCCCTGGGTCGGGCTCGCGGCCGGGCTCGCCGCGCTCGGCGGGGGGCTCGCCGCGGTCGCCGGGGTGCTGATCGCGCCCCCGCCGGTGCCTTCCGTCCCGGCCCCGGTTCCGACCGGCCCGGGGTTGCCCGATGTGCGCCCGACGGACAAGCTGAGCACCACCCGCGAGCGGGAACTGCTCGCGGTGCTCCACAGCGACCGCACCGAAGCGGACGACCTCACGAAGGCGTCGATCGAACTCGGCCTCCTGTACGTAAAAGAGCTCCGGTTCGCGGAGGCCGGCGACCGCTTCGACCGGTTGAAGGTGCGGGGCAAGGAGTGGCGCGAGCCGGCGGCCCGCACCGCGAGCGTCACCGGGCGCCTCGGTCAGGCGGTGGTGCTGGCCCACAAGAACCAAGCGGACCTGTCGAACAAGCTCTTCTTGGAAGTGATACACGAGCCGGTCCCAAAGGGCGGCCCGAAGTCCGACCGGACCCCGGTTTCGGTCAGCTGGGCGCTGCTCCGGTTCCCGGACCTGAGCTATGCCGTGTCCGACGCGCTGAACCGCAACGCCGCTAACCTGAACAAAGCGAAGCTCGAACCCGCGGCGCT
>DASWYH010000358.1:0-5948 GCA_036405095.1 Gemmata sp.
CCATCAAGGAACCTCCGGGCGGGTTGTGCTGATCTTAATCGGCCGGCGCGGGCGCGTCAGCGGTCCAGTCGATGCGATCGAAGAGGAGCCACAGCTTCCGGCCGCGGAGCGGGTTCACGCTCGCGACGTGTGCGACGCACCCGGCGAGGTGCGCGCGGAAGTCCGCGTGGCGGTCGCGGTTCTGGCCCGCGGGTCCGTGCCGCGCGCAGTTCGTGAGGACCGCTTTCAGCCGGTCGAAGTCCGCACGAGGGACGTTGGGGCGGCGGTTGACCACGACACCGGTCACCGTCTGGCGCCCGGCGCGGTCCTGAACGCGCGTCTTCTTGCGGTTGAGCGCGAACCCCTCTTCGGCCACGATCAGCGCGACCCGGCGCGCGAACCGGGATTCGTTGCGCCGGAGGTCTTCACCGCCCGAAAACGTGATGTCATCGGCGTACCGCGTGTAGGTGGCCCCGCACGCAGCAGCGAGCCCCGCGAGCCGGCGATCGAGCCGGTACGTGACGAGGTTCGCAAGTGCCGGCGACGTTGGCGCCCCTTGCGGGAGGTGTCGCGCCGCGAACCGGTTCCGGGTGTGGTGCTCGGAGCCGTCGGTCTTGGGGGCCGGGCGCGCGTTCCATTCGGCCGACGGGAGCCGCGTTGTGCAGAGCCCCGAGAGCAACCGCGCCACCGGTTCGGAGTACCCGAGGGTGAGGAACAGGCGGAAGATGCGCCCGACCGGGACCGAGGCGAAGAAGTCCGCGAGGTCGAACCGGATCACGACCGCGCGCCCGCAGTGGTAGGCCGCGTTCGTAACGATCGAGCGCCCCGGGCGGAACCCGTGGGCGCTGTCGTGTGGCGGCACGTGGTTCAGGAGCCCGGTGAGCAACTTCCGCTGGGCCTGCATCAGCGCCGGGGCGGGGATTTCGAGCAGCCGGGGGCGCCCCTTCGGTTTCGGCACCCAGCGCGAGCGGTACGTGCGAACCGCGCCGGGCCGGTGTCCGGTGTTACGGCCCTTCGGGTCCGCGAGCCACAGCAACCGGCCGAGCGAGACACCGAGCCAGTCGGCCAGCGCGGGTTCGTTGGGCAGGTCGGGAAGGGCGTTCGCCCACTCGGGCCGCGGAAGCGGTGGCGGTGCGGGCGGCACGAACAGGTGCCACCGGGGGAACCGGTCCGCCGGGTTCGGTGCTCGCGCGAGCGCGGCAAGGGCCACCGCTAACTTGTGATCTCCGGCCAAGAAGGTCAGGAGCACATCGAACGGTGGGGGCGTGGGGTGAGCCGTGCAGAGGCGCCTGGCGAGAGACGGCGCCCACCCGAACCGCTTCCCGGTTGCGCGGTGCATCGCGTCACGCAGCCCGGCGACGGTCCACGTGCCCGCGAGCAACCCGGCCGCGAGGTTCTGAACGAAGCGGGTCTGTGGGTTCATCTCGTCCGTGGATGAAGGGCCGCGAGCGGGCCGACGGATCCCGTCTTGCGCGACAAGTCGGGCGTGGAAGCGCCCCTTCTGTCGCGCGCTCAACTCTCACGTGTGGAAAGGCCCCCGGGGTAACCCCGGAGCGACGACGATCGGATTCGTGAGAACCCGTGCGCCGTCCGCTCGGCCCGCTCGCGGTAAAAGAGATGGTGGAAGGGGTGCGGGAAAGTTGCAACCTCAGTAATCGCTCCGCTCATTATTCAGGCAAACATTGAGTTGTTAGCTCGTCGCCTGCCTGCGCGAGCGAAGCACGCAGCCGAGCCGTGATCGAGGAATGCTCGGACCGGAGCAACTTCATACAGACGGTGCGGGGGCTTACTCCTTCTCGGCCTTCTCGGCTTCCTTTTTCACGTAGTCCTTAAAGGCCAACATGTTGTAGCTGATGAACAGGAACGCATGGTGCAGCGCCTGGTACGTTTCGTCTTCGGGGTCGTCGGCATAATCCTTGCGGAGCGCATAAAGCTTCGCGAGCAACTGGTCGGCGTTCATCATCGGTGCGCCCTTCGGTCGTTGTGGTGAAGTTCGGCGGCGGGTTCGGCCGATGGGAATTCTACCCATCTTGACGCGCCCCGGCGCCGGTGCTACCGTCTCGCTCCGCGCTCACGGACGGGCGCGCTGAACGAACGGCGAAGGCGCACCGATGGTCGGCCGAGTCAATCAGTCGCTGGTCGCGTGGTTCCTACTCTGGGATCTGGCCCTCACCGCCTTTGCGTGGGTCGGCGCGTACCACGTGCGGTTCCATTCGGGGCTGTTCTCGATCCACCGCGGCGTCCCCGACTTCGTTCTGTACATTCGTGCGCTGCCGCTGATCTTGCTCGTGGGCACGATCGCGTACCGGTTCGCCGGGATGTACGAGATCCACCGCTTGCGGCGGTTCCGCGAAGAACTCGCCGCGGTCGGGAAGGGCGTCGCGCTGATGACGCTGCTCGCGATGGCAACGAGCTTCGCGCGCCAGGCCCAGCACGAGTCCCGCGGAGCGATGGTGATGTTCGCGGTCGGGACGCTGGCCGGGTTGCTCATCGTTCGGCGCATGAGTTGGGTCGGCATCCGGCGGCTCCGCGCCAGGGGCGTGAACCAGAGCCACGCGCTCGTCGTCGGAACCGGCCGGCTCGCCCGGCGCACGGTGCGCACCCTCCGGGCGGTGTCCTGGTCGGGGATTCAGCCCGTGGGCTATGTCGAGGACGGCACGCACCGCGGGTGCGGGGCCGATTTGCCGCTGCTGGGCTCCATCGCCGAGTTGCCGGACCTGGTCGAAAGGCACCACATCGAACACGTCTTCGTCGCGCTGCCCCTGAACCGCTACGCGGACGCCAGGCGGGTGTTCGCCGCGCTCTCGCAAACCGTTGTGGACGTGCAACTGATTGCCGACCTGCCCGCGATGGCGGGGATGACGTTCACCACCACCCAGATTCACGGGATGACGGTGGTGGGGCTGCGCGAGAACCCGCACCACGGCCTCAACGTGATCGTGAAGCGGGTGATGGACGTGTTACTCGCGCTGGTCGCGATCGTGCTGGTCGCTCCGCTGATGGCGCTCATCGCGCTGCTGGTGAAACTGACGAGCCCGGGACCGTTGCTGTACCGTCAGGAGCGGTGCGGGCTGAACGGGCGCCCGTTCATGATGCTGAAGTTCCGCAGCATGAAAGTGGATGCGGAGGCCGCCGGGCCGCAAATGACCGGCGCGAAAGACCCGCGGCGCACCCGGCTGGGGGCGATCCTCCGGGCCACGAACATGGACGAACTGCCGCAGTTCTTCAACGTGCTGTGGGGCGACATGAGCATCGTGGGACCGCGCCCCGAGCGCCCGGTGTTCGTGCGCCAGTTCGCCAAGACCATTCCGAACTACAACGCCCGCCACGCCGTGAAGGCTGGGATCACCGGCTGGGCACAGGTGAACGGGTGGCGCGGGAACTCGTCGCTGCGCAAGCGGGTCCAGTTCGACCTGTACTACATCAGCCACTGGAACCCGTTGTTCGATATTCGGATCATTTTCCTCACCGTTTGGCGGATGCTCTTCTCGAAGCAAAAGCACGCGTATTAATTAGCTTCCTCTAACCGGGGAAAGGGTGACTCCGCCCTGCGCTCTGGTCGGCTTTCTCTCTGTCACAGCTCTCGATTTCCGGTCACCCAACTCTGAACGCCCAGAAAGAAACCGACGCCCAAGATCCGGCCAACAAGTCCACCCGCAAACAAAGCGATAAAGTGACCGCCCAGTTTCCACCCCACGAAACCGCCGGTGGCAACAAAGCCCACATAAACGACTTCCCAAAACACATCGAGAAGCGTGAAATGCTGGGGTTGTTCGTCGAGCATCACTTCTCCGTTTAGCGAGAGTTGGTTTACCGAAACGTGCGGACCGTGAAGACGTGATACGCCCTTCCTGCGTACCCCGTCAGCGGGCGTGTTGGTCCCGCGCGCGGTTTGCGGTATCATCTTTGGTGCTCGTCACCTCTTGTCTCCGGAGCACGCAAGCATGCGCCCTCGTCTCCTTCTGATTTTACCCTTCCTGTTGGTACTGTTGGGGCCTTCGGTCGTTTCTGCGCAGCCTGTTCCGCCGCCCGTCAGTGGGGTGCCGACGGACTCGTTTATGTTCGTCTCCGTGAACGTTGGTAAGCTCTGGGATAACCCCGATTTCAAACACTTGCGCGCGTGGTTCGAGGGCCAGAAGGCCGGCCCGAGTGACGATCTGTTTGGGCTCCCCGCCGCCGAGATCGAGCGCATAACGGTGTTCGTCCCGGCGGCCAAACGGGACGCGGTGCCCGTGTGGCTGGTCAGCACCAAGAAGGAATACAACGAGGCAAAGGTGCTGAAGGCACTCAGCCCGGAAGCCGATAACCGCCGGACTCGGATCGGGAGTGCGGTGCGGATCAATCACCAGATGTTCGACACGCTCGTGTTTGCTGACGAGCGCACACTGCTGTTCCTCCCCGAGACGCGCGACAATCTCGTTGTTGCCGGGCTGTTGGGGCAGTTTCTGGCGAAGAAATCCGACGGGCCGCTCGCGCTCCCGCTGGCCGCTGCCGCGAAGTACGATGTCGCTCTCGGGATCGACGCCCGCCTGCTCGCCGGGGTCGTCGGGGCCGATCGCGACGAGGAACTGGCCCCGTATCTCACGCTCTTCAAAGCCCGAACGGTGACCTTCGCGGCCGATTTCGGCAAGTCCGCAACGGGCACGCTGAAGCTCACTTTCCCTGACGAGGCCAGCTCGAAGCGCGCCGCTCCCGTGCTGAAAGAAGGGATCAGCGACATCGTCACCGGTTTGGGTAAGCGGCTCGCGGCCCGCAAGCGCGAAGGGGACGCGGCGGAACGCATACTGTTCGAGATGCTCGTATCCGCACTTAATGCCGCGAAGGTGGAAGCCGCTGGGGCAAATTTGGTCGCCACCGTAGATTTTCCCTATGCGGATGCGGTCACGAAGCTTGCAAGTGCGCTCCCGAAATCGTACCTCGCGACCGTGAACAGCACCCGCGGGCAGAACAACTTGAAGCAGTTGGGGCTCGCATTCCACAACTTCGAGAGCGCCTACGCGATCTTCCCGAGCGACGTGATGGCCTTCGTTCCGAAGACGCCGGCGATGAGTTGGCGGGTGCAGATCCTGCCGTTCATCGCTCAAGATAACCTGTGGCGCCAGCTCGATGTGACGAAGGCGTGGGACGACCCGGCGAACCTCAAGAAGCTCGAAGCGATGGAGATGCCGAAGGTGTTCGAGATCCCCGGGCGCCCGGCCCCGAAGGGGCAGACGTATTTTCGCGTGTTCACCCTTCCGAAGGGGGCGAAGGGCGCCGACCGACCGCTGTTCGTCGAAGGGCAGAAGGGGGCGCGTATCACCGACATCACCGACGGTACGAGCAACACGTTCATGATCGTCGAAGCGGGCGAAGCTGTGCCGTGGTACAAACCGGACCTGCTCGCCTACGACGGGAAGTTGCCGCTCCCCGTGTTGGGTGACAAGGCCGCGGACCGGTTCATCGTCTTGATGGGTGACGGGAGCGTTCGCGCGTTGCGCCCCAGTAAGGTCGGCGAGCGCACGCTCCGCGCCCTCATTACAACTCAGGGCGGTGAGGTTGTCGATGTGCCGTGAGGTGCGGTCCGAAGCCCGGTCCCTTCGATCCTCTCCGAGGTGTGCTCATGGTCCGAGCCCGTTTCGTGCCCGGTGTGGCGCTCGTGTTTGGTGTGTTCGTCGCCGCGCACGTCGGCGCACAATCGACCCCGCGCCCCGTTGCCCCGCCCGAACCCGCACGGGCGGCGCCGCTCCCGGTGGTGCCAGCGTCGTCGGGCGCGTTCGTCACGTTGAAGGTGAGCGACCTCGTGAAACACCCGGACCTGAAACCGGTGTTCGCGCAACTCGCGAAGCAACCCCAGGGCTGCGCACGGATTGGGGTTGGGTAGCGTGCGTGGTGTGGGTATGGGTACGGCTCCTGATATTGGAGCCGCGTATGAGCCGGTCGCTGGTCGAACGGTTGGCCGAGTTACCCGATCCGCGAAGCCGTCACGGTCG
>DASWYH010000359.1:0-2051 GCA_036405095.1 Gemmata sp.
CGCGTAGACGGTCAGCGCGGCAACGGCAAGCGCCGTCGCGGTGACAAGGTAATAAGTTGTTTTCATAGTTCCGCTCGCCATACCTTCGCGCGATTTTGCGAGCAAGACCACTTCGCAAGATTTCGCTCGACGCTTTGGCGGCGGCAGTACAAAGAGGGCTCCGCGGCCCACGGGCGTCGCGCCCGATTTAGACACTCGCCCTGGTGAGGATGTTGCTTTTTGTAACGAGCCGCGACCGCAAGGGAGTGGGGGCACGTGTCCCGCTCCCTTGCGGTCGCGGCTCGTCAGAGCTGTGACATTCTTGCTGAGTTCAACTATCAGAACAGCAGACGCGGGTTGCGCTTCCCGAGTGGCGTCTGAAGCCGCGCTGTGTGGCGCGAATCGCGCGTCCACGGCTCCGCGATGCGCTCGTGGTGCTACTTGGGGCTATTGAGTTCCTTCAGCCGGATCTTGCGGTACTCCATCTGACCGCGGTCCGCTTCCAGCCCAATCGGGCCGGTCGCGGGTACTTTCATTTTGTCGGTGAGCAGTTCCCCGTTGCACGTGCAGTGCGCGACTTCACCCCGCACCACGACGACGATCTCGTTCCAGTCCTGCGGCTTGTATTTCTTCAGGTCCTTGTACGGCCCGGCGACGAGGTAGTCCCGAACCTGCAACTGCGGCCCGCGCACAAAGAGCCCGCTGTCGGCGTTCTTTTCCGCCCGGAACTCCAGGCGCAGCTCGAAATCCTTCGGGAACTTCGCGGCGGTCCAGAGTTGGTGCGTGCCCTTGCCGGGGTTCACCACGAGCACCCCGTCCTTTGCGGAATAGCGCTTGTCTGAGGCTTCCGTCTTGCCGTCGAAGCTCTCGAACTTCCCGCCCTTCATGTAGCCCCAACCGGTGAGGTCTTTTCCGTTGAACAGCTCGGTCTCCCCGGCGGCGGGCGGGTGCAGGCGCGCCCACGCGAGACCGGGCCGGTCCACGCGGAACGTCACCACGCGGTTGAACTCCACCTCGGTGACATAAGCCGTTCGCCCGTCCGGGCCGCCGAAACAGATGTTGCTCGGCTTCTTCCCGAGCACGTTGATTTCCTTTAGAATCTCGCCGCCCGGCGACATCTTCACCACCGTGCCCGAACCGTACCGCGTGATGTACAGGTTCCCGTCAAGGTCGCAGCGCATCCCGTCGAACCCGTGATCGTCGAACTTCTTGATGAGCTTCTTTTCCCCGAGAGTCCCGTCGGCTTTGATGGGGAACGACCATACATTCCGCTGAACGCTCTCGTTGACGTACAGGGTCTTGCCATCGGGTGAAACGTCGATGCCGTTCGTGGTGCCCATGTCGGATGCCACTTTCGTGAACTTCCCGGCCGTGGAGATCTTCCACAACTGTCCGGTGCCCTTGGCCCAGTTCGGGTCCGATGCGTAGAGCGTGCCGTCCGCGGCAATGGCGAGGTCGTTGGGCTGGTTCGCGGTGGGCTCGTGCGCGAACACCGAAATCATCTTCGTTTTCGGATCGATCTTGAGCACGTTGTGCCCGGTGTAATCGGCAACGTACATGAACCCCTTGGTGTCGAACACGATCCCGTTCCCGACGCTCTTTTCGGGCAGGTTCACGTACACGTCGGGTTTGCCGCCGGGAGTAATGAGCGCAATGTCGCCGTTCTTCTTGGCGCCGTCGCCGTTGAGCTTGAGGTTCACGACGAACAGGTTCCCGGCGGCGTCGCAGCCCGGCCCTTCGATGCCGGGGGTGAAGCTGTCCTTCGCGGTGAGCGGTTTCGCGGTGAACAACTCATCCTTATCCGCGGCGCGGAGCGCCGTTGCGGAACCGAGTAAAGCGAGTGCGACAAGTAGGCGCATGGTGGGAATTCCTTGATGGCGGGGTTGTGATTGTGGCGCGAAGAGCACGCGACCGCAAGCGGCAATTCGGGCACATCCGAGATTGCCGCGGGTGCGCGGGCGGGTATCTTCAACCTCACGTTCTCGGGCGGGTTTAGCTCGCTACTCTGTAGCAGGCCGATGTTGCGTCGGCCGAGCGCTTACCGTTCCGAACCGCGCGGGGAAGGCTGTTCC
>DASWYH010000360.1:0-2394 GCA_036405095.1 Gemmata sp.
GACCAGGTAATCGGGGAATAAGTCGTCGGCGTCGTTCGCGCTCACAAGATCGGCCGTCGCACCGGTGGTACCCGCGGGTCGCTGGCCGCGGGCGGCTGTCAACAGGTTACTCTAAAGCATTCAGTTTACCCAGACATTAGAGCCCTCACTTCTCGCGCGGTCGCGCGCGCGGCCGTCTCATGTTACGCAACCGGTGCAACCCGCACAAAGCGCCCCGGTCCGCGCGGCGCCACCGGAGAACAATCCGGCCCCGCGTTTACCTCCCATGGGTGCGCGCTCCGCGACCCGGGCCCGCCGCTTCTGACCGGCGGCTGTCGCGTCCTGTAACGGAACCGTTCCCGCCGGGTTATGATGGTGTGCGCGGCGCCCCGCGCCCGACCTTGTGGAGATCCCCCGATGCGGAAGTGGTTCCTCGTTCTTTTCGCCCTCGCGCCCGCCCCGCTCGCCGCCCCGGCGGCCGAAGTGCCCGCGGAGCCGACGTTCAGTGAGCACATCGCGCCGCTCGTGTTCAACAACTGCACGAGCTGCCACCGGACCGGACAGGTCGCACCGTTCACCCTGCTCAACTACAAGGACACCGCCAAGCACGCGAAGACCATGCTGCGCGTGATGGAGAGCCGCTACATGCCGCCGTGGCAGCCCGAAAAGGGGCACGGCGAGTTCCGCGACGAGCGCCGGCTCACCGACGACCAGATCAAGCTGTTCGCCACCTGGGTGAAAGGGGGGATGCCCGAAGGCGACCCCAAGAAAGCCCCCGCGCTGCCGAAGTTCCCCGAGGGGTGGCAACTGGGTAAGCCGGACCTCATCGTGAAGATGGACCGGCCGTTCGTCGTGCCCGCGGAAGGCGCGGACATCTACCAGAACTTCCTGATCCCGCTCGGGCTCACCGAAGACAAGTGGGTCACCGCGGTCGAGTTCCGCGCCACCGCCCCGACCGTGCTGCACCACATCCTGTACTTCACCGACGACAGCGGGCGGGCCCAGAAGCTGGCCCCCAAGACCGGGCAGCCCGGGTTCCCCGGGATGAGCTTCCGGCCCACCGGGTCGCTCGGCGGGTGGGCCGTCGGCGGCGTCCCGGCGCACCTCCCGGACGGCCTCGCGCTGCCGCTCAAGAAGGGCTCCGATCTGGTGCTCCAGACGCACTTCCACCTCTCCGGCAAGAAAGAAGAAGAGGTGATCGAGATCGGGCTCTACTTCGCGCCCAAGGCCCCGAAGCGGACCCTCGTCGGGCTGCAGCTGCCGCCGGTGTTCGGGCTGCTCTCCGGGATCGACATCCCGGCCGGCAAGAGCGACTTCAAGATCACCGACTCGTTCACCCTGCCCGTGGACGTTGAGCTGGTCGGGGTCGGGAGCCACGCGCACTACATCGGCAAGACGATGAAGGCCACCGCGACGCTCCCGAACGGCACGAAGCAGAACCTCTACTCCATCACCGACTGGGACTTCAACTGGCAGGGGGTGTACTTCTACAAGGAGTACGTGCGGCTGCCCAAGGGCACCGTTATTCACGCGGAGCTGACCTGGGACAACTCGGACAAGAACCCGCGGAACCCGAAGAGCCCGCCGGTGCGGGTGCGGTGGGGGGAGGCGTCCTTCGACGAGATGGGCGCGATCACGTTCCGCGTGGTCGCGGCCAACGAGTCCGAAACCGCCCAGCTCCGCGACGCGCTGCGGGAACACGTCGTCCGAACGGTGGTCAAGGCGCGGCTCCGCGGGATGGACATTGAGGCGGAACTGAACCGGGTCGGGATCGACCCCGCCGTGCTCAAGAAGGGCCTCAACCCGCCCAGGAAGGACCAGCCCAAGAAGGAAGCGCCCGCGAAGCCGCCCGTCAGCCTCCGCGACCTCGGCGGGAAGGAACACACCCCGCTCGTTGTCGGTGACGCGAAGGCCCACGTGCTGGTCTTCACCACCACCGATTGCCCGATCGCGAACGGCTACGTGCCGGAAATTGGTTCCATCGCGAAGGACTTCGCGGAACAAGGGGTGCGGGTCTTCGCCGTCCACGTCGATGCCGACCTGACCGCGGAAGCGGCCCGCAAGCACGCGAAGGAGTACGACCTCACGGTGCCCGTGCTCATCGACACGAAACACGCCCTCGTGGCCGCGACCGGTGCCACGCGCACGCCGGAAGCGGTCGTGCTCCTCCCCGACGGGTCGGTCGCGTACCGCGGGCGGATCAACGACCTGTACGCGGGGCTCGGCAAGAAGCGGCCGGCCCCCAAGACGCACGACCTCCGCGACGCGCTGACCGCGGTCCTCGCCGGCAAGCCGGTGGCGCACCCGCGGACCGAGGCGATCGGGTGCTCGATCCCGGACCTCCCGAACCGCTGAGCGATCCCCGGGTGGCGCGGGGCCGGGTTGGGGCACAAACCTTCCGGTCTTCTGCCCCAG
>DASWYH010000361.1:0-4772 GCA_036405095.1 Gemmata sp.
CTGTCGAAAGACCCGAACGAGAAGACCGACCTCGCCGCGAAACAGCCCGAGAAGGTCAAGGAACTGACCAAGAAGCTCGATGCGTGGTGGAAGCCGGAATAGAGCCGAAGAGCCGCCACGGATCAAGGCAATGAAGGGCGCTCCCGCTCGTTCTTTGTGTCTTGATCCGTGTTCTCTATGTCGGGCCGCGGTTACCCTTGTCTTTTCTTCGCGCCGCGCATCGCCTCGGCGGTGAGCGGATCATCGGGCCAACTGTGCTTCGGGTACCGCGCGCGCAGTTCCTTCCGCACCAGCGGATAACCGTTCTTCCAGAAGCTCGCGAGATCGTCGGTCACCTGCTGCGGGCGGTAGTTGGGGGCGAGCAGGTGCAGCAGCACCTTCCGCCGGCCGCGCGCGATCGTGGGCGTTTCCGCGAGGCCGAACATTTCCTGAACCCGCGCGGCCAGCACCGGCGGGCGCCCTTCCTCGTAAGCGAGCGGGATCAGGCTCCCGCTGGGCACCTCGAAGCGCTCCGGCGCCTCGTTCTCGACGGCCTGAAGTTGCTGGTAGGTCAGGCAGCCCTTGAGGAAATCGAGCCACGGGCCGTTGCGCACGTCCGCGAGCGACCGCCGGTTGCGGCACAGGGCTTCGAGTGCCTCACCCAGGTCCGCGGCCTCGAACGCGGGAAGTTCCAGTTCGGGCACCCACGCGCGCAGGCAGCGCACCCGCGTCCGAAACGTGCCGGCGGCAGAATCTGGTGGGGGCAGCACCTTCTCCAGGTGTTCCGCGGCAGCCCGGGCCAGCACGCCTGCGGCTTCGGACTCGTCCGCGATGTGTGCGTTGAGTTCGTCCAACACGAGATCGTCGAAGCGCGTCACCTTGCGGGCCGCGAGCCGCTCAGTTTTTTCGTCAAAGGTCACTTCGATGCGCGTGGAGAGACGGTCCGCCGGGAGCCACTCCCGTTCCACGCCGGACGCCTGGCGCACGAACGAGTCCGTCCCGCCCGCGTCCACATCCACACACACGAACAGTTCGGGTTCGGACACGCCCGACAGGGGAGCGAGCCGCACCCCGCGCCCGCCGGCGGTGACGGCCTTCGTGCTGCCGGGCTCGCGCCGGCGCGCGAGCCGGTCCGGGTACGCCGCGAACACGCACCGCAAAAGGGCGTCGTCGGAACCTTCCCCAGTCCCCCTCCCTGAAGGGAAGGGGGAGTCGGACCGCGTCACGTTCTGAGGTTCGGAAACGTGCGCGGCGCGCGGCGCTGGTGCCTCCCCTCTTCCCTTCGCAGCGGGTGCCGGTCGGACCAGCCGCGCGAGTTGGTCGCGCACCTCCAGAACCGCATGCGCCCCGCCGCGGTGCAAGCGCCCCAGCGGGCCATCGAGCCGCCCGCGCGCTTCAAACGCTTCCAGCGCTTCGACCCGGTCGAGCACATCGGAAACCGTGGGCGGTGCGGTGCGGGTCGGCGGCCCGCTGTCGAACTCGCGCGTGAACGGGGCGCGCTCCGAAAGCAGCGCCGCCGCGAGCGCCGCGCGGGGCACGCACCCGAGTTGCTGGCCTTCCAGAAGCAACCGCCCGAGCCGCGGGTGAACCGGTAAGCCCGCCGCGCCCGTGCCGAGGGGGGTGAGCGCGCCGCCGACGAACAGCCCCAATTGGTCGAGCAGCTTCAGCGCCTGTGCGACGGCGTCTTCGGAGGGGGCGTCGAGCCACGGGAACTTGCGCACGTCCGGTTCGCCGAGCGCGGCGAGTTGGAGCACCGCGCCGCACAGGTCCACGCGCCGAATTTCGGGTGCGGTCTGCTCGGGGCGCCCCCGGTGGCTCGGTTCGTCCCACAAGCGCACGCACACGCCCGGCGCGGTGCGCCCGGCGCGGCCCGCGCGCTGGTCCGCCGAGGCCCGCGAGATCGGCACGAGCCGCAGCCGGTCCATGCCGACCGAGGGCTCGAATTCCATCACGCGGGCGAGACCGGAATCAACAACCGCCGTCACCCCGTCCACGGTGACCGACGTTTCCGCGACGTTCGTGGCGAGCACTACTTTCCGCCGGTCGAGTTTTTGGAGCGCGCGGTCCTGCTGTTCGGGCGGCAGGTCGCCGTGAAGCGGAAGCACCAGGACGCCGCACTCGCGCGCGGTCGATTCGAGTTCATCGGCGGTCTGCCGGATCTCACGCAGCCCCGGCAGGAACGCGAGTATGTCGCCCGGGTGCTCTTCCAGGAGGCCGCACACGGCGTCCGCGACGGCGGTTGACACCGGGGTGTCGTTCCGGCGCCCCTTGTACCGCACGTCAACGGGAAACGTGCGCCCCTGGCTGTCGACCACCGGGCACCCGCCCAGGTACGCCGCCACCGCCGACGGATCGACCGTCGCGGACATCACCACCGCCTTCAGTTCCGGCCGGATGTTCTCGCGGATCAGGCGCACCATGCCGAACGCGAGATCGGCTTCCAACCCGCGCTCGTGGAACTCGTCGAACACGACACCCGCGACCCCTTCCAAATACGGGTCGTCGTGGAGCCGGCGGAGCAGCACCCCGGGTGTGACTACCAGGACGCGCGTGCGCGCGCCGGCCTTCTTGTCGAACCGCACCTGGTATCCGAACGTGTCGCCGAGCGGCGAGCCGTCTTGGAGGGCCATGCGCCGGGCGGCGGCCCGCGCGGCGACCCGGCGCGGTTCGAGCATCAGAACGAGCCCGTTACCCGCGAGGCCGCTTTCGACGAGCGCGGGCGGTACGCGGGTGGTCTTCCCGGCTCCGGTGGGCGCGCGCAGCACCGCCGCGCCCTTTGCGGAGAGGGCCGCGAGCAGTTCGGACAGCGCGTCGTCGATCGGGAGGCGGTCCTTCGGCATACCAGAAGTTTAGCAGCACTCGCGCCGGGGGCATCACGTTACACTGGGAACCACCCGCGTCGGCCCCGCCCTGTTGGCCCTTTTGCGCAAGGCGCTTTTTCGCCCCGGTATGTTCTAATCGATCCGGTCAGGGCCGAGTACCGTGGCAACGTTTGCCCCGTTGCCGAACCCGAACAGGGCGCGCAAGACATGCGCGCACACGGCTCCGCGGGCCGGGCGACGGGCGCGAGGAGCCGTACCCCGATCCCGTTCGACGCGCTCGCGGTCGCGCGGCTCCGGCCGTTCAGCGGGGGCGCGCGGATCGTGTCCCGGCCCGGCCGCCCCGCGGTCACCTGGGCCGTCGACGGGGCGCTGCGCATCATGGTGTGGGTCGGCCGAGATCGGGGGCGACGCCCCGGAGCGCACGGTGATGCCGCGCGGCCGGCCCCGGGGGATCCGGCACGAGGCCGCGGTGGCAAACGGGGTACACGTGCCCAAGTGAGGTGGGGCCGGTTCGGGGAGCGGCAGCCGTGCCCGCCCATGTGTAAAAGGCGGCGAACGTTGCGTCGCCCGGTTCCGGCTGTTACGATTCTCCGTCCGCACCTTTGTGGAACCGGTTCCCACGGAGCTTGAACGATGTCAGCGGCAGGTTCGGCAGTTGGAACGGGTGACCAGTTCTACGTCACCCACTGTTCCGCCTCTGACAGCGTGCGCAACGAGCCGGGGTACGCGGTCCGCGCGGCGTCGGCGCTCGATCCGGCCCTTCTCGACGCCGCGTTCCACTACCCGCCCTACGAGTTGCCGTTCGAGCTGTGGCGCGACCCCCCGGCGCCCGGCGCGGCGCCCCGGCGGCTGGCCCGGACGCGCCACCCCAGGGGGGGCACGTGGGTCGTTCATTCGGCCCACGTGGCGAAGGACACGGTTGGCCGCGACCGCTCGTTCTTCTCGCACCTGATGGCGCTCCCGAGCGCGTCCCCCGCGGCGGTGCTGAAATCGTGGGGCGGGCTCGGGTGGGTCACCGACTACCCCACTGGCGCGCCGAAGACGCTCCCCGCCGGGGCGAAGCTGCCGACCGGGGATCTGGTCGGGGACGGCCCGCTGACCGCGTTCCTCGGGGAGCGCCCGCCGTGGCCGACCGCGCCGTGTGTCGACGTGTGCCCGGCGCGCCTGCGCGCGCTCCCGGCCTCCTCGCGGCGCGACCTCCTCGCCCGCGCGCTCCACGCGGTCCAACTGCTCGCGGCCGAGAAGTCGGAGGCGCGCCGGCGGCTGTTCATTCACGCCGAGCCCGGGGTCGTCGCGCTCCTCTTGTACGGCTGCGTGCGGCTGCTCCCGTCGGACCTCACCGACGATCTCACGTTCTCGACCTACGAGCCGTACCAGCGGGACATCCGCAACTACCGCCTGGCGCGCGTGATCGGCACCTACCGGGGGCCGAGCGGGCCGGCGCTGGACATGGAACTCGCGGGGGCGGCCGGCATCACGCTGGACACCTTCGCCCGCGGGCGCTCTTCGGCGGAGCTGAGCTGGCTGCTGCCCGTGGGGCTGGCCGGGCTGGTCGATGTCGCCGCCTCCGGGCAGTGGGAGCGGCTCGCGGAGGCCCGGCGGGCGCTCGAAACGGCCGAAGACGAGGGGGACGACTGGATCCAACAGGAGGTCGCACGGGCGCGGGCCGAGATCCAGGCGAACCCGGCCCTGGCGAACGCCCCGGACTCCGGGGCCGCGCTCACGGGCGGGGGCGCGGCGCGGGCACCGTCAACCGTGGTCCGCAGGGCCGTCGGCTCTTACGGCGCCCAGATCAGCCGGACGAACCCGGCGTGCCTGCTGTTCCTGATTGACCAGTCGGGGTCGATGGCCGAACCGTTCGTCGGGGCCGGCGGGGCCTCCAAGGCGGCCACCGTGGCCGACGCGGTGAACCGGCTGCTCCAGAACGTGGTGCTCCGCTCGGCCAAGGCCGACGGGGTCCGGGACTACTTC
>DASWYH010000362.1:0-10771 GCA_036405095.1 Gemmata sp.
CCGGCGAGCGTGGCCCGGTGACAGACGTAGGGGTACCGGAGCCAGTACCAGACCGCCCGCCACCCGGTCTCGAAGCCCTTCGTGGTCGTCGGGTCGCCCTCGCCGTCCGAGAACTTGTGGTGCAGGTACACGTGGATGTACTTCATGACCGGGAATGAGAGCGCGCACGGGAGGCAGAGCAGCAGCTCCACGGCGCGGTTCGCCAGGGTCCAGGTGAACAGCTTGCGGTGCGCGTGCAGGTGCAAGATCCCGATGCTGAGCGAGTAGTTCAGCAGCACCATCGCGACCCACAGGGGCACCACCAGCCACGGCGACGTGACCCACCCCGCCACGAGGGCAACGAAGACCGAGTAGTACAGGGCGATGTGCAGCAGCGGGAAGATGTTGGCCCCGTGTTCGAGCCCCAGCCCGCGCTCCAGCGTGCGTTCGAGCCACCGGAGGTGCGGTTGGGGCGCGCGGAACGGGCCGCGCGGGGCGCCCGTCACCGCGGCGCCGGCGCCCTCGGCGGGAGGGCCGTCGGCCGGATCGAGTCGCGCGTCGGCGGTGCTCATGGTGTCACCCGAAGAGATACGTCTTGAGTGTTTGAACTAACGGGCGGGGCTCGTCGGCGCGGTGCAACCGGCGCGACCGCTCGCGGCTCTCGCGGCACCGCTTCTCCACCTCCGCGGGCGGTAACCCGCGGGCGGCCCCGACGGTCGCGGCGAGGAACGCGGCGAGGTGCCCCGTTGGGTCCGTCTGCCCGGGGTGGTTCTGGCGCTCGTCCACCAGCGCGCCGCACGCGCGGCAGAAGTGCGCCAGGACCGGCAGCCCCGCGCGTTCGATCCCCGTGATCGCCGTCGCCATGAGGTAATCGCTGAGCATCAGCAGCGGGCCGTCGGGACCGTCCGCCCGGCGGCTCGAAAGCGGCACCGGGGGGAGGCCTCGGGTTAAGAGGAGCGAGCACCGGAACAGCCGACAGCTCCGCTTCAGCACCGCGGCCAGCGCCGGGTCCGGGTGCTGGTCGGCCAGCGCGGCCTCGAACTCGTCCTGGCCCCACCCGTGGGGCGCGGCGGGCGGGGCCGTTCCGGGACACGGCACCTGCGACCGGTGAACCATGACCCCCAGGACCGTCCGATCGACCTGCAATAGCGCCCGCCGGTAGGCGCGGTGGCCCGCGGACGCCAGCAGCGCCGCGCCGAGCGGGTGCCGGGTGACCCACGGGAGCGGGAACCCCGCCTGACGGGCGACCGCCTTCAGGGTCGTTGCCGCCATGTAGACCAGCGCCCCCCGGGCGCCGGCGGTGCCCGTGAACCGCAGGTCCCGGAGCACGGACGACGCGACCGCGGCGGTCTCGGCCAGTTCCAGCCACAGCGCCGAACGAGCGCCCTCCGGGTCGCCGCCGCCCGAGTGTGCGGCCATGTCATCGGGGAGGTCGCGGAGGTCGTTGACCGCCTGGCACAACCGCCCGATCGGGTCCGGATCGACCGTCGGGGCCACCTCGACGCGCATGAGGGCGAGCGCGTAGCGGACCACCCGCCCGAGCACCTGCACCCCGTAGGGCGCGGGGGCCGCGCCGGCGAGGTGAGGGGTGCGTGCGTGCGCGCTCATGGCCCGTGCGAGGTCGTCGATCAGTGCTTCCACGCGCTCCCGCTGCGGTGCCGGGAGCGCGACCAGCGCGGCGCGCAACCAGGGTAACCGCGCCGCAACCAGAGCTTCGAGCCGGTCGGAAGCTCGGTCCCCCGAACCGGTCGGGACCGGCGGCGGAACGGTGCTCCGGCCGCACAGGAACGCCGCGACCTCCAAAATGCGCTGTGCGGCGAGTTCGGGGTCCGGGTTCAGGTCCTCGTGCGCGTCCAGCGCCCGGCAACAGAGGAACGCGATCCGGCCCTCGTTTCGCACCTCCGCGGGAAGGAAGCCCGAAGCGACGGCAAGGTTCCGCCCGGCGGCAAAGAACATCTGGTCGATGAACTCGCCGGGGCTCGTCAGCCGGGAAAGGCGCTGGAGCGGCGCCGACTCGCGGAGCCGGCGTAACGCGCGCCAGAGGTAGGGGGCGAATGCCTGGTTCACCGATTGCTCACTCGGTTGGAGCTACTGCTGGTCCAAGAGCGGAACCCCGCCGCGCGGGTGTTCGGGCACCGCGCCGCTGGTGCTCTTGAATTACGCTCGTCGGTTCCCGAGTTTTGACGGTATTCGGCCCGATCACGCGCACCCGCACCGGTGCCCGCGGGCTTCGGCAGCTCAGCTGACATCACTCCGGCAGCAAACAAACAAGGGGTTGTTCATCGTTTTAGATAGTCTCGCACTTTTGTTTTGCCGTCGCTACGGATTTCGGCGATTTCTCGCCGCGCGGAGCGTAATGAAAGTGCCGGCGCGCCTGTCCGCCGGGGCCGAGCGCCTTATACCAACCGCCGAACCTTCAGCCCCGAGGCCCCGTTGACCGCTGACAGCCCGCTCGCGCAGCCGGTACACAGGGCCCGCCGGGAACGCTGGGCCGATGCCGCTTGGCTCGGCGCGCTCGTGGTGTGGGCGGTCGTTTATTGCATCCCAGCCGCCGCTCGCATCGGGGTGACCTACGACGAGCCGTTCTACCTCTATGCGGGTCTCGACGGCTGGTACTCCGGGTCCCCGCAGCGGACCACCACGGTCGGCACCATGCCGCTCCCGGTCTTCGCTGCGACCCTGCCCGTTTATCTTGAACAGGTGCGGACCGGGGAGCGGGTCTACCTGCCGTTCGAGCGCCTTCGGGTGGCGCGGGCCGTGACGCTGGTCTGGTTCGTTCTCCTGCTCGTTCTGGCGCTCCGGCTGGGCCGCGCAGCGGGCGGACCGTGGGCCGGGCGCCTTGCCGCGGGGCTGATTGCTGCGGACCCGAACTTCCTGGCGCACGCGGCACTGGCGACCACCGACATCGCGACCGCGGCGGCGCTCGTGGGGCTGACCTGTGCGACCTACACAGGGCGCGCGGGTGGCGGGTGGCGGCGGGTGGCGCTCCCGGGGGTGTGGTACGGGCTGGCGATCCTGTGCAAGCTATCGGCACTGCTCTACGGCGGGATCATTCTTCTCGCCCTGGAAATCGCACACCGGTTCACGTCGGGCACGTTTGTTCGGCCAGCGGGGGCGAGCGCACGGGACTGGTCCCGAACGGTTGCCGGGGCAATTTTGCGCTCCGTGCTGGCCGTTGGGGGAGCGGTCGCGCTCGGAATCGCGGTCGCAATAGTGGGGTGCGGTGTCCCCGGACCCGACACCAACCCGCTCGCGCGAATGGCGGGCTACGTCCCGGCGACCGACCCGCTCCGCCCGAAACTGGACGAACTCGCCGTCGAATACCCGCGGCTGCCGTATGCGGTCGTCGCGCTCGTGGCCCAAACTGGGCTCAATTTGCGCGAACGCCCCGCGTTCCTGAACGGGACCGCCTACCCCGGCGGGTGCTGGTTTTACTACCCCGTGTTGATGGCGATGAAGGTGCCGGCGCCCGCGCTGTTGCTCGGGTTGGGTGCCCTCGTTCGGCCGCGGGCCGCGCTCAACGCGCTGGCGCTCGTGGGGCTCTTGCTGACCGCCGCGACGCTCGCGGCCAGCGTTCAAATTGGCGTGCGCCTCGTGCTGCCCGTGGTTGCCATCGGGTACGTTTGGGTGGCGGTGGCGATTGTGCGCGGGTTCGGCCGGTCCGGTGCCATGGTGGGGGCGGTTGCGGTCGCGCTCGTGGCGGCCACGGCCGTCTGGGTGTGGCCGCACGGTTTGGGCTACCTGAACCAGTTCGTGGGCGGTCCTTCGGCCGCGCCGGACCGCGTGACGGACTCGAACCTCGATTGGGGGCAGGGGCTCCCGGACCTGCGCGCGTGGCACCGCGCGAACGGTGCGCCGCCGATCGCGCTCTGGTACTTCGGAACGGACCCGGACGCGTTGCGGGCGCCGTTCGTGCCGGTGGCGCCCGACGAGGAGCGGATCGAAACGGAAGCGGACCTGCGCCGGGTGGTCGGTTCGCGGGTGCTGGCTGTCAGCGTGTCGATGCTGACCGTTGCGCCCGACGAAACGCCCTCGAAGGCGACCGCACTCGCGCTGCTCCGTGGGCGCCGGCCGCTCGCGCGCACCCCGACGTTCGTCATCTACGATTTCCGCGACCCACCGCGCTAGGCGCCGTCATGGCCAAAATTGTGTTTGCCACGTTCGGATCGCTCGGGGACGTGCACCCGTTCATTGCGCTCGGGCACGCGCTCCAGGAGAGGAATCACGACGTGGTGCTCGCGGTGCCCGATGCGCACACCGCGAAGGTGCGGGCCGCGGGCCTTGAGGCCGCTTCGATCTTCCCGCCGTTCGAGGAGGTCGGCCGGCGGCTGCACTTCACGAGCGAAGAAGAGGTCGTGCGGAAGGTGATGGAAGACCCGCACTTCTGCATTCGTGACTTCCTGGTCCCGAGCCTGATGGAGAGCTGCGCATCCCTGCTGAGCGCGAGCGAAGGGGCCTCCGCCATCGTCGGGCAGTTCCTGGCGCTCGCCGGGCCGATCGTTGCGGAGAAAATGAACGTCCCGTACATCCCCGCGCACATGCACCCGATGTCGTTTCTCTCCGCAACGGACCCGCCCTCGGGCGCCCAGTTCCGGGTGCTCGTCCCGGCCCCCCGGTGGTCCGTTTCGCGCCGGTGGAACCGCGGCTGGGTCCGGCTCATGCGGTTCTTCCTGAAGCACCGGTACGCGAGGTACGTGGACCCGGTTCGGCGCGCCTACGGGCTCCCGCCGGTGACGCGGTCGCCCATCTTCGACACCGAGCGCGCGGCCCCGCTCACCCTCGGTCTGTACTCGCGGGCGCTCGGGGCGCCCCAGGACGACTTCCCGCCCAACACGCATATTGTCGGGTTCCCGATGTTCGACAGCGAGAGCGGGAGGCCCCAACCGGTGGACGCAAACCTGCTCCGCTTCCTGGCCGCCGGGCCGCCGCCGGTCGTGTTCACACTCGGCAGCCTCGCGGTGTTCGCGGCGGGCAACTTCTACTCGGACAGCCTCGCCGTGGCCCGCGCACTCGGGCGGCGCGCGGTGCTCCTGACCGGGGTCGAGAGGAACGCGCCGGTCGCGGACGAATCGGTGTTCGTGTGCCGGTACGCGCCGCACTCGGCGGTGTTCCCGAAGTCCGCGGCCGTTGTCCACCACGGCGGGATGGGAACGATGGGCCAGGCGCTGCGGGCCGGGGTGCCGCAGTTGGTGGTTCCGCACCTCGGGGACCAGTGGGACAACGGCGCCCGCGCCGCCCGCCTCGGGTTCGGTCGCGTGCTCGACGCGCGGCACTACACCGCCCCACGCGCCACGGCGCTTCTGCGCGAGTTGCTGTCGGACCCCACCGTGGGCACGCGCGTGACTCAACTCCGGCAGGTCGTGTGCAACGAGAGCGGCGCGCGAACCGGCGCCGCGGTCCTCGACGCCTTCCTCGCGCGTGCCCCAATCGGTTAGCGCCGTTCCCGTGCCGTGCGCCGGCGTCCGAGGTGGAAGTGTTTAACGAGTTCCGGGCGAGGGATTCGCACTCAGGAACTCGCGCAGTGCGCGGAAGAACTCCGGCGTGAGGGGATCGTTGTGATCGCTCCCCGCGAGGGGAAAGAACCGTTTCGGGTCGTTTCCCGCTTCGTACAACTTGAGCCCCTGGCGGTACGGGACGAGCCGGTCGTTCGTACCCGACGCCACTAACAGGGGCTGCCGGCACCGGCCGATCTTTGCGCGGCTGTCGAACCGGTTCGTCATCAGCGGGCGCACGGGCGCCCCCAACAGCAGGTGCGCGGCCACGTCCGGGACGCTCGTAAACGTCTTCACCAGAACCAGCGCGCGAGCGGGCCTTCGCGAAGCCAGATCGACGGCCACCCCGCCCCCGAGCGACACCCCAATGACGGTGATTCGCTCGGGCGGGATGTCGTGGGCCGTCAGCCAGTCGTAAGCGGCATCGGCGGCGGCGTAGCACCCGACCTCGGACGGCTTCCCGCTGCTCAGCCCGAACCCCGGGTAATCGAACACCAGGACCGACTCGCCGAGTTCGTCCATGACGCGGGCCACCGGTTCGGCGCGGTCGCTCAGGTCGCCGGCGTTGCCGTGGCAGTACAGGACCGCCCCGCGCGAGCCCGGAACCGGGCACCACCACGCGCGCACCCGCGTGCCGTCGGCGGTTGACAGCGCGAGCGGGAAGGCCCGCCGGTTTGGTGAGCTGTTCCTGAGTGGAATGCCCGCAGGCTCCGCCACGGGCTCGGGCGTGTGGGTGGGGCGGAACACGAGAGCGTTTTCTAACCCGTGGCACCCGCCGAGAATCGCAACAAGCGCGAGGCCAAGAAGCCGCTGCCGCATGGGTCCGATCCGGAAGGTTCGTGGCGCCCTTGGGGCGCTGATACTCCGGAGTGCAACCGAGTGCCAGAGCAGAACTCCCGGCCCGTCGGCTAACCGGTCGGCGGCTGTTCGAGCGCTGCCCCGGCCCCGCGCACCCGGCGCCGGCTCACACCCCTCCGACCTCCCACGCGCCGAAGATCATCCGCAGGTGGTGCTCCAGGTGCTCGACGTAGTCGGCGAACAGCCGCCCGAGGGTGACCTCGTCCCCGCCCCCGACCCGGCAGACCGCGCGCCGCCCGTCCGCGGGCATCTGCCCGGCGACGTGGAGCAGGTGCGTGTTGTACGCCCGCCACAGGTCGATCAGGTCGGCCCACCGTGCCGCCTGATAGTTCTGCACCCGCACCCAGCCATCCTGCTCGTACCGGGGGAAGTTCTGCCCGGGTTCGAGCTGACCGCGCACGAACCGCTGGTGGTTGTTCGCGGCCGAGTCGATCAGGTGGCCGACGACTTCTTTCTTGGTCCACCGCTCCGGCGCCGGGCGCAGCCCGCTCTCGGCCTCCGAGAACTGGCCCAGCACCCCCGGCAGCGTGCGGACCGCGTACCACAACCGCCGGATCGCCCGTTCCATCGGTGCCGGATCGGCCCCCGCCGTGCCCTCGCTCCCGGTCATCGCCCGCTCTCTGCCCGCCTTGAGGATTTCCCGTAGTTTCAAGTGGTCGGTGTCCGGTGAGCCGAAACACGCGCGGAGCGCACCCGGTTTTGAAGGGCACGCGAAACGGCCTCGGCTCCGCACGGGGCACCGAACACTTGAGACGGATGATACCCCTGGATGGTACCACGGGCGGGGCGGACGTGGAACGGTCCCGCACCGCTCGGGGCCTCGTGATTCGTTACGGTGGTGAGCGATGAAATCCTCGGTCGAAGAGATCCGCCAGCGGTTCGATGCCGATGTGGAGCGGTTCAGTAACCTCGAAACCGGGCAATCGGCCACCGTCGATGCGCCGCTGGCGATGGCACTGGTCGCGCGGGCCGCCGCCGCGGCGACGCCCCGCGCCCGGCACGTCCTCGACGTGGGGTGCGGGGCCGGGAACTACACCCTCACGCTGCTCCAGCACCTCCCGAACCTGGACGTGACGCTGCTCGACCTGAGCCGCCCGATGCTCGACCGGGCGACCGAGCGGGTGGGCCGGGCCACGACCGGCGCGGTCGCGGCCGTCCAAAGTGACATCCGAGAGGCCGAACTCGGGGAGGCGCGGTTCGACATCGTGATCGCCGCCGCGGTCCTGCACCACCTGCGCACGGACGACGAATGGCGAGCCGTGTTCGGGGCGCTCCACCGGGCGCTGCGGCCGGGCGGGTCGGTGTGGGTGTTCGACCTGGTCGAGAGCGCGATCCCGGCAGTTCAGCAGCTCATGACGGCCCGGTACGGCGAGTACCTGGCCGGGTTAAAGGGCGAGGCGTACCGCGACCACGTGTTCGCCTACATCGAAAAGGAAGACACGCCCCGCCCGCTCACGCTGCAACTCGACCTGCTCCGGGAGGTCGGGTTCGCTCAGGTGGACGTGCTGCACAAGAACGCCTGTTTCGCGGCGTTCGGGGCCGTGAAAGCTCCGCCGGGCACCGGCGGGTGAACAACGAGGCCCGGGTTCCAAATGTGCCCGGTGCTCCGGAGCCTCGTGCAGGGAGGCGGCGCGGTCCTGGCTCCGGCCCTTTTGCCCGCACCCGGCCCGCTCCCAAGAGGCCCGGTGGGCCGGGGTGCGGGCACGGGGCCCTTTAAACAAGAAGCGGGGCCGCGAAACGGCCCCTCCTGAGCGGCCGGCGCGCCATATCCGACACGGCCCCCCCGCGGTAGAATTCCCTTCTGTTCACTATCGCTGTTCGCAAGGCCGAGTTATGGACGCAACAACGGCCCGGCCCGCGGCGACCGTGGACGAAGTGCTCATCACCGCGGAACTGGACCGGCGCCCCGCCCGGGCGCCGGACCACGCGGCCGAGAACCGCGCGCTGGTCGCCCTCGCGGCCGTCATGGCCGAGTCCCCGAAGCGGGTGTTCCAGAAGCTGGCCGACACCGCCCTCGAGTTGTGCCGGGCGGGCTCCGCCGGGGTCAGCGTGTGGGAGCCCGGCGGGCCGGACGACGTGTTCCGCTGGCGGGCCGTCGCCGGCGAGTACGCTCCGCACGCCGGCTGCACCCTCCCGCGGCACTTCAGCCCGTGCGGCACCGTGCTCGATCGCGGCCGGTCGCTCCTCATGACCGACCCGGTTCGGTACTTCCCCTACATCGCCGACCTGAGCGCCCCGGCCCGGGAGGTGCTGCTCGTTCCGTTCTTCCAGGGCGGCGCCCCCGTGGGCAGCGTGTGGGTCGTGGCCCACGCGCCCGGCCGGCACTTCGACGCCGAGGACGAGCGGATCGTCACCAGTTTGACCCGGTTCGCCGGGGCCGCCGTACAGGTGCTCAACCGGGTCGGGGCGGGCGAAACGGACCGGATGGCGGCCAACCTCGGGCTGGCGCTGGAGGCCGGTAGGTTGGGGACGTGGGAGTGGGACCCGGTGACCGACGAGATCACCCTCTCGGCCCGCGCCGGGGAGATCTACGGGGTGGAACCGGGGGTGCCGCACAGCCGAGAAGGGTTGCGGCGGCTGATCCACCCGGAGGACCGGGACGGCGCGCGGGACGCGGCGGCCCGTGCGGGCGCGGAGCGAACCGATTACGAGGTCGAGTACCGGTTGGCCCGCCCGGGCGGGGACCCGGTCTGGGTGGCGGCCCGCGGGCGCGGGGTGACCGACCCGGCCGGGCGGCTGGTGCGGGTACACGGGGTGGTGCAGGACGTGACCGCGCGGCGGCGGGCCGAGGGCGAGTTGCGGGACATCCGGTCGCGCATGGAAGCGGCGCTGGCGGCCGGGGCGATCGGCACCTGGGCGTGGGACGTGCCGAACGACCGGCTCTACGGCGACCCGAGCCTGGCCCGCATCTTCTCGGTCCCACCGGAGGCCGTCGCCGGCGGCCCGCTGTCCGGGCTGGTGGGCTCGATCCACCCCGACGACCGCGACCGGGTCGCCGGGCTCGTGGCCCGTGCGGTCGACGGGGGCGAGCGGTACGAGGCCGACTACCGGGTGACCGACGGGGCCGGCGGGTGGCGGTGGGTGACCGCCCGCGGGCAGGTCGAGCGGGACACCGCGGGGCAGGCCGTGCGGTTCCCGGGGGTGGTGATCGACGTCACCGACCACAAGCGGGCGGAGGAGGCGCTGGCCCGGCTGACCGCCGAGTCGGGGCGGCGCATGCGGCTGTACGAGGCGGTCCTGTCGAGCACCCCGGACCTGGCCTACGTGTGGGGGCTCGACCACCGGTTCAGTTACGCCAACGAGGGGCTCCTGCGGATGTGGGGGAAGACCTGGGACGAGGTGATCGGGAAGAACTGCCTCGAACTGGGGTACGAGCCGTGGCACGCCGCCATGCACGACCGGGAGATCGAGCAGGTCCGGGCGACGAAGCGCCCGCTCCGGGGCGAGGTGCCGTTCACCGGCACGTTCGGCCGCCGGGTCTACGACTACCTCCTGGTGCCCGTCATCGGGGCCGACGGGGAGGTGGAGGCGGTGGCCGGGACCACCCGCGACGTGACCGACCGGAAGGCGTCCGAAGAGGGCCACCAGAAGCAGACCGAGCGGCTGCGGCTGCTGTGGGAGGCGGCATCGGTGCTGCTGACCACGGACGAGCCGGACGCCATGATGCGGGGGCTGTTCGAGCGGATCGCCGGGCACTTCGGGCTGGACGCGTACTTCAACTTCGCGGTCGACGCCTCGGGCGCGTTCCTCCGGCTGGAGTCGTGCGTGGGGGTCCCGGCGGACGCGGTCGCGGCGCTCCGGCGGCTGGAGTTCGGGCAGGCGATCTGCGGCGCGGTCGCGCAGTGCCGGGAGCCGATCACCGCGACCCGCATCCAGCAGTCGGACGACCCGCGGGTGCAACTGGTCAAGGCGTTCGGGATCCGGGCCTACGCCTGTAACCCGCTGCTCGCCGGCGAGCGGCTGCTCGGGACGCTGTCGTTCGGCAGCCGCACCCGGGACACGTTCGACGCCGACGAGCTGGAGTTCCTCCGCACCGTGTGCCACTACGTGACGGTGGCGCACGAGCGGCTGCGGCTGGTCCGGGAGCTGCGCGAAGCGGACCGGAAGAAGGACGACTTCATCGCGCTCCTGGCCCACGAACTGCGGAACCCGTTGGCCCCGATCCGCAACGGGCTCCAGGTGCTCCAGTTGGCCGGTGCCGGTGCCGCCGCGACCGCGCGGGCACGGGACATGATGGACCGGCAGCTCGGGCACATGGTCCGGCTGATCGACGACCTGCTGGACGTCTCCCGGATCAACCGGAACAAGATGGACCTGCGGCTGGCGCGGGTGACGCTGGCCGAGGTCGTCGCGAGCGCGGTCGAGACGGCCCGACCGGTGCTGGACGCGGCCGGGCACGAACTGGCGGTGGCGCTCCCGGCGGCGCCGGTGGTGCTGGACGG
>DASWYH010000363.1:0-2700 GCA_036405095.1 Gemmata sp.
ACGGACTTCCCGATATCGTTCTGAACAGCATCCGCGGCGACGTGGTTTGGCTGAAGAACGTCGGCACGCGCAAGCAGCCGAAGCTGAGCGCCCCGCGGCCGGTGGTGGTGGAGTGGCCGAAGGAGCGCCCGCAGCCCGAACTCGCGTGGGGCTGGCGCAAGCCGCAGGGGTCAGCGCTCCTGACGCAGTGGCGCACCACGCCCGTCGTGTTCGACTTCAACGGCGACGGGTTGCCCGATCTCGCGGTCCTCGACACGGAGGGCTACCTCGCGTTCTTCGAGCGGGCGAAGCGCGACGGCGACCTCGTGCTGCGGGCGCCGCGGCGCGCGTTCGTGTCCGAAAGCGGCCAGCCCCTGCGCCTCAACCCGAACCCGGCGGGCCGGAGCGGGCGGCGCAAGCTGTGCGCGACCGACTGGGGCGGTGACGGCAAGTTCGACCTGCTCCTCAACTCGGCGAACGCGGACCTGCTCCAACAGGTCGGTTCCAAGAACGGGAACTGGGTGTTCAAGAACGCCGGCGCGCTGGCGAAGCGGAACATTGAGGGGCACGACGTCAGCCCGAGTGTGACCGACTTCGACGGCGACGGCGTGCCCGATTTTCTGGGCGGCGCCGAGGACGGTCGGTTCTATTTTCTCCGCAACCCGCGCGCGAAGCCCTGAGCCCGCGCCCCGGGTGGTTCGGCCGTGTGAGCGAGGTGAGCGATGCGAATCGGCCTGGACATCGACGGGTTGCTCGACGAGCGCCCCGAGTTCTTCGCGTTTCTTTCGGTGGCGCTGCGCGCCGCGGGTCACTTCGTTGCGGTGCTCACGTACCGCGACCCGGAGCGAGAAAAGCAGACCCGGCGCCAACTCGCCGGGTGGGGCATCGGGTACGATGAGTTGCACTTCGCTCGGGCGCTCGGTGACAAGGGCCGGCTCTGCCGCGAACTCGCCATCGATGTGTACTTCGACGACCAGGACGAATGCCTCGTCGGCGTGGACGAACGGACGACCGTTCTAAAAATCCGCAACGGCGGGAATTTCGACTTCGCGGCGCGACAGTGGCTCAGTACTGCAAAGCTGACGCAACTGATGTGACGGCGCTACTTCTTGAGCGGGTGCAGCTCGAACTTGCGCACGAACACCTCAAACCCCTCGGTCTGGAACAGGAGCTTCCCGGCCGCGGGGTACACGTCGTAGGCGTGATTCACCTTCTCCCCGTTCACGAGCACCGTGAGCTTCGCCCCGTCGCACACGCACTCCACGCGGGTCCACTCGCCGAGCTTGCTCTCCACATCGTTCTTGCCACGGGTGTCGAGCAGCTCTTTGAAGTCGGGGTCGTGCTGGCTCCACCACAGTTGTTTGCCAGTGAACGTGACCTTCTCGCCGCCCTGTTTCCAGCGCGGGCGCTTGTCCGGTCCGAGCGCCACGTCACTCGTGAGCCGAACCGGAACGACTTGCCCCTTCTCGTCCTTCCCGCGGATCGGGATGAGGTCGCCACAGCACCCTTGGGCGAGCTGGCACTCGATGCACGACATCCAGGTGCCGCTCGCGCCGCCGTCCGGGCCGACGGCGTGGAGCAACAGGCCCGAGTTGCGGACGTACTTTCCGCCATCGGTCTTCTGGCCCCACTTGTACTCGACCACGACGCGGTAATCCTTGTACGCCTTCTCGGTCGCGAGGTAGCCGAACCCGTCGCCGGTGAGGTGCAACTGCCCGCCGGTGACGCGGAACACCTTCTTCGGGTCGGCGCGCTTCGAGTCCTTTAACCACGTCGTGAACCCGCTCAGGTCTTTACCGTTGAACAGCGGGATCACCTCCCTTGGGCTAACGGGTTCGTCGGCCGCACGAAGGGCGCCGCCGCGGAGGAACACAACCAGCACCAGAGCAATGGCGAAGCGGGTCATATGTGCGTCCCGAGATTATGGAGGTGCGCACACGATACCGCGCCGGCGCCGGGTTCGCCACGAAGTGCCCGACCGGCGACTTTTCGGATCAGACTTGTGGGACTCGTTCCGTTCTGGGTAAGATCGTCATCCCCCGAACCCGTACCGGGCGCGGGGCACTCCAGGAGGGACGCGTCATGATCGGCCGCCGGGGTTCACTGTTCGCGGCGCTCGCGGCGAGCGCTTTGATGCTGTCGGGCACCGCACACGCCCAACCGCAGTCGCCCAACCAGTTGCCGCAGGTGTTTCCCGCTCCAAATTCGGCCCCTCCGCCGGTGCCGCCCGGTAGCGGTCCCGCGCCCACCCTGCCGCCGTTACCGGGCACCAGCTCCCTTCCGACCCCGCAGCCGTTCCCGGTCCCCACGTTGTCGCCGCGGTTCAGCTTCAAGATCGAGCCGAACGCACCGGTGAAAGACCTGCTCCCGGTCGCGCCGAGGGGCCAACTCGCGAGCGGCCCGCTGCTCACGGACGACCTGAACGCGGTGCCCGAAGTCGAGTTCGAGGGGCGCCCCGAGAAGCTCCCGGAGCCGAGCAAACAGCTCGAACAGGCCGCCCACCAGCTCGCCAAGATCGACCACCTGAACGCCAAGAAGACCGATGCCTTCATGGCCGCGCTGATCGAGAACCGCTCGGACCTCGCCGGGCTGCCGTTCGCGATGGGCGACGACTGCCGGAGCGGACCGGAGCGGGCCAAGTGCTTCACCGCGGCCGTCGGGGTCGTTCGCCAGGCGATGCAGAACGGCGGCAGCGGGCGCGCGTTCTGGACCAACTTCAAC
>DASWYH010000364.1:0-11132 GCA_036405095.1 Gemmata sp.
AGGACGCCTTCGGCCCACGCTTGCTGATCGGGCGCCAGTGGCGGATCGCACGGTTCGCGATAGTTCGCCAGAGCCGCGTACTTGCCGCTGTCGTAGCAGCGGTCGAGCAGCGGTTGAAGATCCACCGTAACGGGCGTAACGTCGCGGTCGAGTGGGATCGCGAACGCGGGCAACCGGTCGGTCAATTTGAAGCCCACCGCGAAGTGTGATGGCACCGCACCGCCGACCACGACGCTGACGTGGTAGTTAAACGTTCCGAGCCGCTTCTGAAGCTCCCGGAGTGGCGTCGCGGTCACATGCGGGCCTCGCCGGAGCAGGTCGATTTCCACCAGATGCACGCCGGACGGGGCGTATTCGTGCTGCTTGTCCTGGTACGTCTTCCGCCCTTGCTCCCCGGCTTTCTTGTTCGTGAGGCTGACCACCTCAACGGCCGTCACGAGCCGGCGGCCCTTCGCCGACACAATTTCCAGATACGGCTCCTCGATCGGCTCCGGGGTCAATCGCTGACCGATCGCCACCAACCCGGCGAGCGCGACCGCGGTTCCGCCGGTCCCACTTGGCCCGTGGTCGCGACCGAATAACGCCACGTCCGGTTCGCGGCGCAGTTCGTCGTCAACCCAGACGCGATTCGCGGTGGTCGCGACGTAACCCGGAGGCAGCGCCGCGTTCACCGTTTCGCGGATGTATGTAATCAGGGTGTGGTGGAGGTCCGGGAACACCTCCTCACCTTCCAACCACGGGTCCATGCCCGGGAACGGAGACGGCATCACAATTTCTCCTAAATGCTGGCCTTCAGTGCCTCCGCGAGTCCGTCGATCTCGGCCTTCGTGCGCTTCTCAGTGACGGCCACGGAGATGCAGTCCGCGAACCCCGGATACCACGTTCCGAGGGCCAGCCCGGCGTGGTAGCCGCGCTCGCGGAGCTTCGCGAGGAGGGGCACCGGATCGCCCGGAACCTTCAGCGCGAACTCCTTCACGAACGGCGTCTTGAACCGCAGCGCCACGCCCGGAATCTTGCACAACTGCTCCGCCGCGTAGTGCGCCTTCCGCACGCACAGTTCGGCGGTTTCCTTCAGCCCTTGCGGGCCGACCGCAGAGAGGTACACCGCCGCCCGCAGCGCCAGCAGCCCCTGGTTGCTGCAAATGTTGCTCGTCGCCTTCTCACGCGCGATATGCTGCTCGCGCGGCTGGAGCGTGAGCACCCAGGCCCGCTTCCCGTTGCGGTCGGTGGTCTCGCCCACGATCCGGCCCGGGATCTTCCGCCGGTACGCCATCTCGTCGTGGCACGCGAGGATGCCCAGGTACGGCCCGCCGTACTGGAGCGGCACTCCGAGCCCCTGCCCTTCCGCGACCGCGATGTCGGCGCCGTACTCCGCCGGCTTCTTCAACACGCCCTGTGCAACGGGGTCGAAGCTCGCAACGAACAGCGCGCCGACCTTGTGCGCGGCGGCGCCGATGGCCTGCATGTCTTCGAGGTGGCCGAAGAAGTTCGGCGATTGGGCCACGACGCACGCGGTTTGGTCGCCCGCCGCTGCTTTCACGTCGTCGGGGTTCAGGAACCCGTCCGGACACGGCAGCGTGCGCACCTTGCAGTTGAGGGTGGTGGCGTAGGTGTCGAGCGTTTTCCGGTACTCGGGGTGAACCGTCTCGGCGATGAGAATTTCCGTGCGCTTGGTGATCCCGAGCGCCATCAGCGCGGCCTCGACGACGCTGGAACCGCCTTCGTAGAGGCTCGCGTTCGCGAGTTCGAGCCCGGTCAGCGCGCACATCAGCGACTGGTACTCGAAGACCGCCTGGAGCGTGCCCTGGCTCGCTTCGGCCTGGTACGGCGTGTACGCGGTGTAGAACTCGCTCCGCCCCGCGACCACATCGACCACCGAGGGGATGAAGTGGTCGTAGGCGCCGCCGCCGAGGAAGCACACGAGGTCGCCGGCGGCCTTGTTCTTGGCGAGGAGGCGCGAGAGGTGGGTCTGAAGCTCCATCTCCGACATCGCCGCCGGGATGTTCAACTCGCGGTTGAGCCGCAACTCCGGCGGGATGTTCGCGAACAGCTCTTCCACCGACGAAACCCCGATCGCGGCCAGCATCGCTTGCTGGTCTTCCGGGGTGTTGAGCACATACGACACGGACCCCTCCTTAAGCGACAGTAAATCCGAAACACGAACCCGAAAGGGAGCACCGAACCAGTTTCCTTTCGGAATCCGTGCTTGCTTGCTCTTTCGGATTTGTCATCGAGGCGATTTGTGACTTCGAGGCCAGAGCCGCTACCAGTTCGAAAGCCGTAAAGCCCGGGTGGAGAGAATTGTGGCTTTGCGACTTTCGATCTGGCCGTCTGCTCCGCGCCCTTAGTGCCCTTCGGTCGCGAGCTGCTGGTCGTACTGCTCGGCGGTGAGCAGGTGGTCGAGGTTCGCGCCCGGGGCCAGCTTGATCTTGAGCATCCACCCGGCCTTGAACGCGTCGTCGTAAACCGGCTTCGGGTCGCTGGTGAGCGGGTCGTTGCGCTCGATCACCGTGCCCGCGACCGGGGAGTACAGGTCCGAGGTGGACTTGTACGACTCGATCACGCCGAACTTCCCGCCCGGGGCCAGCACCGTACCCACCGCGGGCAGCTCCAAGTACGTCGGCTCGGTCAGCTGCTCAACCGCAAACGCGGTGATGCCCACAACAGCGACATCGCCTTCCAGGCTGACCCACTCGTGCGTGGTCGCGTACCGCAGGTTCGACGGGTTCGACATGGAGCACTCCTTAGAATAACGCGGGCGCGGGCGCCCTCATTTCTTTCGCTTGTAGAACGGCAGTGGGACGACGGTCGCGGGCAGTTTGGCGCCGCGCAGGTCCACATCGAGCTTGGTTCCGACCGCTGCGAGTGGCGGCTCGACGTACCCCATCGCGAGCGACTTATCGAGCCACGGGCACAGGCTCCCGCTGGTGACCGTTCCGACCGTTCGGTCGCCCGTAACGATCGGGCACCCTTCACGGGCGGCCCGCTTACCTTCGATTTCGAGCCCGACGCGCACGGGCTTGGCCGCGTCCGAACCGGCGCGCTGCATCGCGTCGCGCCCGATGAAGTCGCCCTTATCGAACTTGACGGCCCACGCGAGACCGGCCTGAATCGGGTTCACGCTCTCGGTCAGTTCGTGCCCGTACAAGGGCATCGCGGCTTCGAGCCGGAGCGTGTCCCGCGCCCCCAGCCCGCACGGGGTCGCCCCCTTCGCGATGAACTCGTTCCAGAGCGCTTCGCCGAGCGCGTTCGGGACGACCACCTCGAACCCGTCCTCACCGGTGTAGCCGGTGCGGCTCACCACGCACTTGTTGCCCAGGTAGCTCGTCAGCGTGGCGAAGTAGTATTTCAGCGAACTCACGTCGTCCGCGAACATCCCGGCGACCAGCTCCACCGCTCTCGGCCCCTGAACGGCGATCATCGTCGTCTGGAGCGTCCGGTCCTCGACCTCGACTGCAAATCCCTTGCGGTGCGATTCGAGCCACGCGAGGACCTTCTCGCGGTTGCTCGCGTTGATGACCGCCGCGAAGCTCCCCGGCTGACGGTACACGAGAACGTCGTCGAGGATGCCCCCGTCCTCCTTGCAGACGAGACCGTAGCGGACCTGCCCGTCCTTCATCGTGGCGACGGAGTTGGTAAACACCTTTTCCAGAAACGGGAGCACGCCGGGGCCGTCAAAGTTCACCCGCGCCATGTGCGAGATGTCGAACAACCCGGCCCCGGACCGCACCGCCCGGTGCTCGGGCGCGATCCCGGCGTACTGGACCGGCATGTCCCAGCCGCCGAACGGCACCATCCGCGCCTTGTGATTAACGTGCCACTGGTACAGCGGCGTGCGCAGGTTCGACATGGATCGGCCCGGAAAACGAACACGGGGCGGCTCCGACGTGGAACCGCCCCGCCCAGAATATCGTAGCCCGATCCGGACCGAATTCCAGTAGCTTCAAGCCGGCCGCACGGCTACGCAGTCAGTGGCCGGCGGGCAGCGGATAGAAAGGCGCGAAGGACGCACGGGACTTGGAGGGCGCCGGGCGCCGTTGCCCCGCTGGCACCCGCTCGCGCGCCGAACCGTGTGCCCCGCGCTCAAAAAGCGCAACGGATGGGACGCGAATGCGAGCGCGTTCCGGGTGCCGAAAAACGCGCGCCTTTAGATGATGCACCGCGCCCGCTCGGTGGGTACAGTGTGGCTCAAGCGAAGAACCGGCTCCCACCTCTCCCCCAACACGGGTGACTCCGAACCCGTGGCGGGCGCTGAGCCGCGGCGCACCTCATTCGCGCAAAGCCTTTTCCGGGGTGGTTGGTGAGGGGCTTCTTCGCCGCTCCCTCCCGAGGACTTCTCCCATGCGCGTCTCGCTCCTGGCTGTGGTCGCCGCGCTCGCCGCGGGCACCGCTTATCACCTTGCCCCGACCACCGCCGCGAAACCGCTCGAACCGGAGCCCGTGCGCAAGCCCACCGGAATCGAGAGGCGCGAGCCGTGGACCGCGTCGAAGCTGGTCGGCTCGCCGGAACCGCCCGCGCCGTACACCGTCGAGCGGGTCTACAAGTTCGGGTTCTTCGAGGCCCTCGAACTCGCCCCGGTGCCCGGGAAGACCGCGTGGGTCGTGGCGGAACGTCCGGGCAAAATTTACACCTTCGACCTCGACCCCACAAAGGCCGAGAAGAAGCTCGTTCTGGACGTGAAACACACCGTTTACGGGGTCGTGCTGCACCCGAAGTTCGCGGACAATGGGTTTCTCTATTTGTCCGAAGTGCCCGACGGGAGTAAGGAAGCGCCCGAGGGCACGAAGCTGGTGCGCTACACGGTCGATCACGCGACCATGACCGCCGATCCGAAGAGCGCAAAAGTGCTGTTTACCTGGCCCAACGGCGGACACAACGGCGGCTGCCTACGGTTCGGCCCGGACGGCACGCTGTACATCTCCACCGGCGACGGGAGCGGCATCGCGGACAGCCTGGAAACCGGCCAGAACCTCGGCACCGTGCTCGGCAAGATCCTCCGCATCGACGTGGACCGGCCCGATGCGGGCAAGGGGTACTCGGTCCCGAAAGACAACCCGTTCGTGGCGACGAAAGGCGCCCGCGGCGAGATCTGGGCTTACGGCATCCGGCAGTCGTGGAAGATCGGGTTCGACGCGGCAACGGGTGACCTTTGGGCCGGCGAAATCGGTCAGGACCTGTGGGAATCGGTGCTGCGCATTGAGAAGGGCGGGAACTACGGCTGGAGCGTCAACGAGTCCGCGCACCCGTTCCGCCCGGAGCGCAAGAAGGGGCCGACCCCGATTCTGAAACCCGTGGTCGAGCACCACCACACCGAAGCGCGGTCCGTCACCGGCGGGTTCGTGTACCACGGCACCAAGAACCCGGACCTGAAGGGCGCCTACGTCTACGGCGACTTCGACACCGGGCGCGTGTGGGCGCTCCGCTACGACGCGAAAACCGGAGCGGTGCGCGAGCACAAGGAACTCGCGAAAACGAACCTGCGCCTCGTCGCGTGGGGGCAGGACGCGGCGGGCGAGGTGTACGCGCTCAACTTCATCGACGGCGGCATCTACCGGCTCACACCCGCGCCGCCGGCCGCGAAGACGGCCCCGCCGTTCCCCCGCAAACTGAGCGAAACCGGTCTCTTCGCCGACACCGCCAAATTGATCCCCGAGAAGGGCCTGATCCCGTACTCGGTCAACTCCGAACTGTGGTCCGACGGGGCGACGAAAGAGCGCTTCTTGGCGGTTCCTGGTGCGGGGCAGATCGAGTACGAAACGCAAACGTACCCGCAGCCGGCGCCGGGATCGGTCGCGGGGTGGCGGTTCCCGAACGGCACCGTCACGGTGAAGCACTTCTTCCTGGAGACCGCGCCGGGCCAGCGGCGCCGGCTGGAAACGCGCGTCTTCGTGGTGAGCGTGCTGGGCGGGACGGAGGAGTACGGCGATCAGGTGTGGAACGGTTACACCTACATCTGGAACGACGAGCAGACCGACGCCGAGCTGGTAGACAAGAACGGTACCGATCGCGAGTTCACGGTGAAAACCCCAACGGGCGAGAAGAAACAGAAGTGGCACTTCCCGAGCCGGGCGGAGTGCAACCTGTGCCACACCGTGACCGCGAAGTACGCGCTGGGCGTGAACACCGCGCAGATGAACCGCGACCACAACTACAACGGCGTCGTTGCGAACCAGCTCGCGACGCTCGAACACATCGGGCTGTTCACCAAGAAGCTCCCGGCCGCGCCCGAGAAGCTCGCGAAGCTCGCGGACTACCGGGACGAGAAGGTGAGCACCGAAGCCCGTGCCCGCGCGTACCTGCACGCGAACTGTAGCCACTGCCACCGCAAGTGGGGCGGCGGGAACGCGGAGTTTCAGTTGCTCTCGACGCTCTCGGTGACGGAACTCGGCGCCGTCGGTACGAAGCCCGGTCAGGGGACGTTCGATCTCAAGGACCCGCGCATCCTGGTTCCGGGGGACCCGGCGCGGTCGATGATTTACCACCGCATGACGCTGACGGGGCTCGGCCGGATGCCCCACATCGCGTCGAACGTGGTGGACGAACCGGCCGTGAAGCTCGTTCACGACTGGATCAAGGGCATGAAGTGACCCGAACTTTGAAGGGCACCGCGCCCGGGGTGGCAGGCGCCACAGCGGCGCAACGGAGGTCGGCGCGCCGAGGGCGGTGCTTCAACCGGAGCCCAGGTCGTTTCCCGTTGGGCGCGGCCCGTGGCCGCGCCCAACGGGAAATGACCAACCGACCTCAAAACTCTTGAACCCGGTACGATCCCGCGCCGAATTTGCGGCGCGGGTCACTTCTTCGCGGTCGCCGGCCCCGCCCCGGTAACGCGCCCGCCGGCGTCGGAGCGCAACTTGAGGCGCGCGGCACTAACGCGCGGAACTGGGCAGGGCTCGACGTTACCCCGAAACGAGTTTCATCTGCACGGTGCCGATCTGAATCACATCGTCGGGCTTCACCGCACGCGGTTGCCCCGCGTGAACCCGCACCCCGTTGAGCCACGTCCCGTTGAGGCTGTTCAGGTCTTCGAGCGACACGCCCCCTTTCTCAAGGAGCAGCACCGCGTGCTGGCGCGAGCACCAGATCTGCTCCACCGATTCCTGGCTCACGAGGTCGATGTCCACCGGCTTGTCGGCGAACCGACCGATCACGTTTTTGCCCTCGTAAAGTGGGTACTCGGCCCCGATCCGCATCCCGCGGAGAACGACCAGTTTGGGCCTCACGGCCGGGAGCGCGGGGGCCGTGGGCTGGTGGTCGGCGCGGTCGGTCGCGGGTATCGTCTGGTGGACCGGCTGTTGTTCGAGGTCGTGCATCGGAAGTCCGGGTTGGGCCGGCAGCGTGGGCCGGCGAATTCGGTCCTCGGGTGGTTGGAACCACGTCGGTAATGGGGCCGCCCGGCGCGCCTGAGGCCCGCGCAGCCGGTCCCCGTACCCCGGACCGAATCGCGCCCTCGAACCGGTGAGCGTTCGGACGGGGGATGTGTTCGCTCTCGGCACTCTAGCTCATGAATTCCGCGCGCAGTTTGGGACAGACGGGATTCCGCGCGCGGGTGCCGGGCGCTGATGCAAAATCCGACACCGCCCGGGGGAAGTGCTGCCGAAATGTGAGGCACGAGCAGAAATGCGCAAGCCCGCTCCGAAGGAGCGGGCTTGCGGCTGATCGTATGCGGTTACGGCTTGGCGGGCGGAACCGGGACGACCCGTAACTGAATTTCATTCACCTTCTTCGTGCCGGAACCGGTCAGCGCCCGAGCCACCGCGACCCACGCGGCCTTGCGGTCGGACGCGCTCCCGACCGCGGCCAGCGTGAGCGCCTTCTCCGCGTCCGTGGGCAACCGGCTCAAGGTCGCGAGTGTGACCGCTTCCAACAGCGCCTCGTCCGACTTCTTGGCCGCGAGCAACTCCCCGACGAGCTTTTCGAGCTTGTCCGACTGCGGCGCGGGGGCGGTGGGCGGTTTCGGGGGCACCGGCGGCTTTGGGGGCGCCGGCGGGAGCGGCACCACGACCGGCTTCGCGCCCGGTTGCGCCTTCAGATTCAGAAGCCGCTTGTCTTTCCCGTCGAGCAGGTACAAGAAGTTGAGTTGCGCCGTGCCCTGCGCGGCCCCGAACGCGAGCATTTTTTTCTTCCACTCGTCGCCGAGCTTTTTCTGCACCCCGGGCTCTTTGAGGAGCGCGTCGAGGAGCTTCTCGCGCTTCTTCGGGTCTTTGTCGTCGGTGAAGTACTTGAGTTCTAACGTGGTTGGGCCGCTCCCGCGAACGTCAGTGAGAACCCGCTTGAGGAACTCGGCGTCGCTGTCGACGGCGTAGGTGACGACAACATCCACTTGCTGCTGAGCGTCGTTGCCATCTTTCCCGTTGACCACCCGGTACGTGACTTTCCCATTAACTCCTTCACGGCGGATCAGCGTATCGGACTTCTCACCCACGAGCAGCGATTCCCATACGGCGACATCCCGCTTGCCCTCTTCAGGAGCGGACGGCTGTGCGGCCGGGACCGGCGCGGCTTTCTGGATCACGTTGCCGCGGACGACGATGTCCGCCGGCGAGATGTTTGCAAGGTGCTTCTCGTCCAGGACGCGCAAGAAGGTCGTTTTGTCGAGGAGCGTTGCCTCCGTGTTGAGTTCGTCAACGACGGTCACGGAGCGCCCATCGGCGGAGGGTGTCACCCGCGCGCGGACGATGCGGACGCGCTCGATCGGCACCCCGAGTTTCTTGGCGATGGCCGCCCGGGTCGCGTCGTTATCGGCGACCCATTCGATCACCTTCGCCCGCTTCTCGCGGTCGTCGTCGGACACAAAGAACCACGTTTCCACGGGCGTGGGCAGGGTGCCCCGCACATCAAGGCTGAGGCGCCGGAGGAACGTCGCGTCGTCCACATCCGGTTCGGTCGCGTACCGATCTTTCACGCGCGCGGCGATCGCGCCGCCGATCCGGTCCGCTGGCGGCACAGGTTTCGACCCGTTGACCCGTGCGGTTGTGGCGCCCGCGCCCTCGGCCGTCCCCGGTTCCCCGGCGGCAGCGGGAACGAGCCCCACGCCCAACCCGGAGCCGAGGGTCAGCACGAGCGCGGTCACCACCGCAACCGCTTTCAGTTTCGCGAGCATCATCATTTGCATCACCCCTTCAGAAAGCTGAACGGCCTGAGCGGACACGAGCGCGTTCACCGACCCGCCGGCGGCGAGCGCCTCGGCGGCCCGAACCGCGCCCATCGACAGCGGGTACGGAACCGCCGACGCCGACGCATGTATTCCCATGAGCCCCGCCAGCGCGCCGCCGGAGAGCGTGACGCCCCTCCGCGTGAGCCGGGCCGCGAGCGTGCGCCGGGCCGAAGCCAGGCGCGTGGCGAGCGTCGCCGGGGGCACGTTGAGGTGCCGCGCCACCTCGCGCTGCGACCGCCCTTCGAGGTCGCACAGCACCACCGCGACCCGGAGCTTCTCCGGGAGCCGGGCGAGTTCTTCGTCGAGCACGGGTTGCACATCGCTCCAGACGGGCGCGGCGCCCGGAGCGGTCGGTTCGGGCATGGCGTCCACCTGCTTCTCACGGGACCGGCGGCGGGCCAGTACGGTTCGCGCCTTGAGCGCGGTCCGGTACGCGACCCCGTACAAGTAGTTGCCGACCTGCTCGCGCGGGCGCACGCTCGCGGCCCGGCGCGCCAGAACCAGGAACGCGGCCTGGAACGCGTCCTCGGCGGTGGCGTGATCGGGGATCAGCCGGCGGCACACCCCGAGCACCATCGGCCCGTGCCGCCGGACCAACTCGCCGAACGCATCGCCCTCGCCGGTGAGGACGAACGCGGTGAGCAGTTCGCCATCGGTGCGGGCGGCCGACTGACGGCCCAGAACGACCCGCCGGAGGGTCGGCATCAAGCGGTCGGCGTGTCGGGTCGGCATGGGAGCCCCGTTTTCGGAAGTTGCGAGCCGCGGCCCCGGAGCCCCGAGCCGGGAGCAACTCCGTGTCGCTCCGAATTCGGGCTCGGACCCGCGGCTCACAACGCTTCCTCGTGTCCGTCAGTGTGTATTGCCCGCCCGCCCGCGCGCGCTCGGACTTATTTTCGTGCCCGAATGCGCGGGCCGAGATGTGGCGCTACTTCGTTCGGAGGATCAGGTCCAGCACCCAGCACCCGCGAACGTGCTCTCCGGGCCGCTTCCGGCAGTGGGCCAGGATGTCATCGTTGTTGCAGCCCGCGTCCTGAAGGGCGTCCGCGAGAATGGGCATTGCGGAGAAGTCGCCCGAGTCGTACATCTGGCGCGCGAGCAGCACCGCGGTATCGGTGCGCCAGTTCGGATCGAACGCCCACCCGCGCGGCGGTTCGTTCTTGCGCCGGCGCGGGACGAACGGGTTGCCGAACACCTCGTGGAGGGTCCAGAGGGCGCGCTCCGTGGGGGGGCTGCTGTCATCCCACCCCGCCGGGGCGCTGACCGTGTTCAGGAACCCTTCGCGGGGGCTGCGGTTGAAAAACACGAGGGTGATTCCGGGCACGATCGTTTCGGGCGGGCGCACCCCGCTCTCGGCCCACCGCCCGACGAGTGCGGCGCGGGCGCGGAGCCGTTCGCGCTCTTCGGCGGTGTGTAGCCGGTTGGCCTGCCAGCCCCAGAACGCGGCCATGTACAACCGCAGCACCCGCGCGGACGCGCGCTTCTTACGGCACACGGCCTTGCCGGCCGCGCCCGGGTCGTTCGACGCGAACCACTCTTCCTCGGTCATCGCAGAACCAGGCCAGGAGCACCCGACGCGCACCGGTCCGTTGGCTCATTCGCGTGCCGCGCGCGTTTCGTGCAGCGGTACATTCACGCATTGTACAGCAACACGCGGCCTGCACGGGGCGGAGCTTTTTCTTGATGGTATATTGGTCGGCGCACCTCTCGCAGACCTCAACCGCTGGGCGATTGAAGCTGTTGCAGGTAGCAGCGAAACTCGGGACAACGCAGGCTACGATTTCTGTGCTGGTGATGGGCCGTGTTCGTGTAGCCGGGGCGAAGCGAAAAGACTGGAAGCCCCGCAGAAGGAACACGGGCTAGGCAACTGTGACCTCATCTAGAACGGTTATGTACTGCGGAGGAATCACGTCGGCTTGAATTACGAAACCATGGGCGGATGAAGGGATCGCAGTACAGTTCATCAAATTCAGTGGTATC
>DASWYH010000365.1:0-4355 GCA_036405095.1 Gemmata sp.
GCGCCCCGTTGTTCGGATTGAGCCGGGCGTTCGCGAGCGCCTCGCTCACGTACCGGAGCCGGTCCACGGTGGGGTTGAAGTCGATGTCACCGGAAACGCTGTCGCTCCCGTTGGTGATCGCGGTGCTGGTGCCGACGAGGGTCGCGGCCCCGGTCAGCGGGTTGATGGTGTAGGTCTTGGCCGGGTTGTCCCCGGTGCTGGCGGCCGGGAACGTGATCCCGACGAGCTGACCGGTGCGCGGCCGGTAGTCGATGGCCTGGAGCGTCTCACCGGCGCCCAGCCCGGTGACCGGGGTCGTGCTGACGATCGTCCCGGGGGCCGCGCTGTCGAACCGCAGCAGCGTGTTGTTGGAACCGGGCGTGCCGTTCAGTGCGTAGATGATTGCCGGAACCTCGCGCGCTTCGAGCGCTTCAAGGTTGAGGCTCCGCGGGCGAGCCTTGACCGCACCGAGACGGGGCGCCGGGCTGATGCGCCGCAAGCGAGAGAGGAAACGGGTGAGCATCGAAACGGTACTCCAAGGTGTCGTTGTGCAGCAGCGTGTTGTGGCGGCGGAGCGAAAGTTGTGATACCCGCGTGAAATGGGATGGTCAACGAATTAATTCTCCCAATCGCTCCAAATCACCCACTCGCTCAGTATGCAATAATCGCGGTAAGTGAAAGAAGAGCCGCCGGGGGAGCGGGCAGGGACCCGCTCTCCCGACGGCTTTGTGGGTTCGATTTTACGGGTTGCGGCGCTCGATGCGGCGCAGCTCGCGCGGCGTCAGCCCGTAGTACTTATACGTCTGGGTCCGATAGGTCGGCGTCTAGAAGCTCGGGTACGTTGTGGGTGTGAACGTCGGGATGGTCTTGTACTGCTCGGCGGTAATACCGACCGTTCCGACCTTTTTCTCCAAATCCCACTTCGCGGCGTCCCAGGGCACGCTCACGAGCTTGTTGGCGTCTGTCGAGACGATCAGGTATTCGAGGTTCCCGGCGTCGTCGAACACGAGGTCTTCGACGGTCCCGATCGCGGTGTTGTTGGCGATCAGGATCTTGGTTCCCATCACCTGCTTCGCGCGGATGTGGTGGTGGGCCGCCGCGGCCGCGCCCACCGGGCGCGGGGGATCGGCCGCGAAGACGGGGGCGCCGACGGTCAGCAAGAGTGCGGCGGCGGTCGCGCGCAGGGTGTTCTTCAACATCAAGGCTCTCCTGGAACGGGCGAGTAAGGGCCACCGACGCGGGTTCGCGTTCGGTGCCGCTGGGGGTTGCAACTCTGGTGCCCGTGCCTAGGTTTACTGGACACTTCCTCTCCGCCCTCTCCCGTGAGGCGCACGGTATCGGTGCGCCCGTCGCCGGGCATCGGCGGTTGCGATCGGCGCCCCGGTTTGCCCACCCGTCGGAACTTCTCTCCCCGGGTCGATTGGCGCGCCGCTCGGGCCGGGACTGACCTTCTTTTGTGGGGCGCGGCGCGATATCACTCGAAAACCGCAGCAACCTGCATCGAATTTGTGGCCGGGATCATCGAACTTTACACAGGGAGCGGGGTCCCGAACCTTCTGTCACAATTCCGCGTCCGTCCGGCATTCCACCGTGCGGGCGCTCCTAGAATGAAGACAGAGGGGCGACCGCTCCGCCCTTCACACTCCGGGAGCCACCAAATGAGCAACACGCCCAACCGTGCGAGCAACTCGGCGGGGAAGCCCCGCAAGAAAGAGGTCAGCCTCGACCTCGCGACCGCACGCCAAATGCTTCCGCTGGTTCGGAGCATCGTGGCGGACGTGCAAACGGCCCGGCGGGCGCTCAACCGCTTGGTGCCCGAGCAGGAGCGGCTGGACCGCCAGCGCCGTGATCTCGTGTGGCAGGAGCGCCAGCGCCGGTACCAGGTGATCGATGAGATTGCGGCAGCGGAGAAGGCTTGGACCGCAGCGGTCGGCGAGCTGAACATGTTGGGCCTCACCCTCGTGGACGATGAGGTTGGAGAAGTCGACTTCCCAACGAAGGTGAACGGCCGCACCGCGGCGTTCTCGTGGCTGGTGGGAGAAGAAGCGCTCCGCCACTGGCACTACTCCGATGAGGAGTCGCGTCGGCCGATCCCGGCCGACTGGGACAAGGTTGGGGTCACCGCGACCCGTTACCGCGGGAGCCAGCCGTAAGAACCGAACCCGACTCGAGACGCCACGGCCAAAAGCCGTGGCGTCTCGCGTTTTGGTGGTCCGTTCTCCGCGCCCGCTGACGCCGCCACTTTTACAGCGAGACGGGGCCGAGGACGATATCAAGGCGGGGCCGGCTCGCCCCCCGGCCCGATTTTGTGAGGTGAAAACCGGTGCCCGGGTCGTGCGGGTTCTTCCGGCGGGCCGCGCGGTTCCGATTCCAGTGGAAGCGATTGTGCGTCTCAGGTCCGCCGTCAAGAACTGACATTTTGTATTTTTTACCTCCAGTTGTTTGCACGGCGCGGTGGTGTGGTCTATTAATTTGTTGTGCCCCGAAGTGCGGCCCAGCCGCCAACCGAGGGGAACAGCCGACCGGCAGTTTTTGTGCGGGTCGGTGGCTCTTAAGTTCGGGCTTTTACCGTTCCGAGGGGGGAGCGGTTTAGGCTGCCAGGCTACCGAAGGGATGGACGGGACCCGTAAGTATGCTTGGTGCGCGGGGCGGGCTTCGGCCCGCCCCGCGTTATTTTGCGCGCACCGCCGGGCGCCGAAACGGCCCGAACAGCACTCCCCTTCACGGCCCCCGCGCGAACCGGTCCGCTCTCCTGAGCTTTGCCCACTTCTACTTGCGAAGTAACAGAATCACGATCCCCAAAAGTGCGAGCACCAGCGCGACCGAGAGCGTCATGAGGAGCGTTGTCGGGCCGGCCGGCTGCGGCTGCTGGTCGCGGTTCGGGCGGTACTCGGGCTGGGTGTCGGTGCCGCTGGCGGATGCGGTCGGTTCGTAGTGCGGGGGGCGGGCGTCCGACGACGCGAGCGGCGCCGAATCGGGGGCGCTCGCGTCGCTGCCCCCGCGGATCGCGGCCGATGACCCGCTCCCGGTGCCGCGCCGCCCGAGCGCCGCGATTTGGGCCCGCGACCCCGACGCGGCGCGGACGGTTGCAACGGGGGGTGCGGACCGCGCCATCGCGATCCGGGGGGGCGGTTCCGGCATCCAGAGCGGGTCCGGCGGGGCGACCTCCTCGCGGTCGAACGCGGCCAGCGCCTCGAACACCCCGGACGCGGTCGGGAACCGGTCCACCGGCCGCTTCTGCAACATCCGGTGAACGACCGCGGCCAGGGCCGCGGGCACCTCGGGGCGCAACCGGTCGATCGGCACCGGCTCTTTGATCTGCTGCCACACGAGCTTCTGCGCGGTCCGCCCTTCCGGGAACAGCGGGCGCCCGGCGAGCAGGAAGTACAGCGTCGCGCCGAGCGAGTAGATGTCGGCCCGCGCGTCCACCTTCGAGCTGTCCACGGCCTGCTCGGGGGCCACGTAATCGGCGGTGCCCAGGATGTTCTTGTTGTCGAGTTGCTTGGTGAGCATCGAGGCCTTGTCGGCCTCCGAGCGCACCAACCCGAGGTCGAGGATCTTCACCACCCCGGTGCGGTCCAGGAGCAGGTTCGCGGGCTTGATGTCGCGGTGGACGAAGCCGAGTTCGTGCGCGTGCTGGAGCCCGAACGCGATCTGGCGCGCGTAGTGGCACGCGGTCGGCACGTCGAGCGGCCCCGTCTGCGTGACGAGCGCCTGGAGGCTGAGCCCCTCGACGTACTCCATCACGAGGTAGAGGATCTTGCCCTCCTGGCACAGGTCGAACACGCGGACGATGTTCGGGTGGTCGAGCGTCCCGGCGGCCCGGGCCTCGCGGAAGAACCGCTCCCGCGCGACCACGTCGTCGGTCGCGTGGACCGGGAACACTTTGAGCGCCACGAGGCGCCGCATGTGCCCGTGCTCGGCGAGGTACACCTGCCCCATCCCGCCGCTGCCGAGCTGGTCGAGGATCAGGTAGCTGCCGAGGTGGAACCCCTTGTACTTCCCGGCGGCGAGCTTGTCGGCGTGGAACCGGGTGATGAGCCCGGCGTTGACCAGCCGGTCGAGCACCGCGGTCGTGGTCGTGGGGCGCCCGTCGGCGGGCTCCAGCCCGGTGAGGAACCTGTCCAGGCGGTCGGCCGGCACCAGCCCGCTCCTGCGGAGCCGGTCGAGCAGTTCGGTGACACTGGTCGGCGCGGGCATACGGACCTTGGCGGGATCACGGGTGGGCTCAGGTAAAGCATACCACAGACTTGCGCCGACGACGACCGTCAAACGAGCGACTCACCGGACCGCGGCCAGCGCGAGCGCCGCCGCGCCGGCGAGGGCGAGCAGCGCGATGAGCACCCCCACGGCGCGCCCCGCTCCCCGGGGCGCGG
>DASWYH010000366.1:0-2242 GCA_036405095.1 Gemmata sp.
TGACCTGCCCCCCGAGTTTGGACCGGGATAATGCGAGTTTCTAACCGCAGCTCGACTGTTTTGCCCCGGCCTGCTGGGACGCGAACGCCTCGGGGGCCAGGTTGCCCAAGGCGCTGTGCGGGCGCTCCCGATTGTACTCCACCCGCCACCGCTCGGTCCGGTCCTTGACCTCGTCCAGGCACAGGAACCAGTGCGGATTGGGGCACTCGTCCCGGAGCCGACCGTGGAAGGACGCGATGAACGCGTTGTCCGTCGGCTTCCCGGGCCGGCTGAAATCCAACGTGACCCCGTTCCAGTACGCCCACAGGTCGAGCATCCGCCCGGCGAACTCCGGCCCGTTGTCCGCCCGCAGGCGGCCCGGCACCCCTCGCCGGCCCTTCAGGTCGCCCAGCACCTCCACCACCATGTCGGCGGTGAACCGGGCGTCCGCCCGGATGGCCAACGACTCCCGGGTGAACACGTCCAGGACCGTGAGCACCCGGGCCTTCCGCCCGTCCGCGAGTCGGGCGCTCACGAAGTCCATGGCCCACACCTGGGTCGCCCGGTCGACCGCCGGGCGGTCCTCCCGCGGCTTCGCGGTGACGGTCCGGCGGGGCTTCTTCCGCCGGACCGTCGGCCGGTCGAGCGTGTACCGCCGGTACACCCGCGTCTTGTTCACCGCCCACCCCTCCCGCCTCAGCAGCAGGTGCCGCCGCCGGTACCCGTACCGGACCTTCTGCCCGGCCAGCTCCCGGATCCGGCCCCGCAGCGCGCCCTGGGGGTCCTTGGTCCCCCGGTCGCAGTGGGTCGACCGGGGGAGCGCCAGGGCCGCGCGCCCGCCGCACGGCGGCCCGGAACCGGGCGGCCAGGTCGGCCACCCGCTCCCGCCGCCGGGGCGGGGTCAGAGCTCTTTTGCCAGCACCTCCCGGAGGATCTTCCGGTCGAGGCTCAGGTCGGCGACCAGCGGCTTGAGCCGCTTGTTCTCCTCCTCCAGCTGCCGGAGCCGGCGGACCTCCGCCGTCCCGAGCTCCCCGTACTTGGACTTCCACCGGAAGAACGTCAGCCTCGCTGATCCCGAGCTTGCGGCAGATATCGGCCACCGGCAGCCCGGCGTCGGCCTGCGGCACGGCGTCGGCGATCTGCTCGCCGGTGAACTTCGACTCCTTCGGCATGACTCCGACCTCCCGTTGGTCAGAGCCGCGTTATATCGGAACTCGCAATATCGGCGGCCCAGGAAGCGGGGGGCAGGTCAGACTGCTGCTCCCACCAGTTCGCTTATCTAGGGCCTGTTAACGATTTCTCCGGCTGCGGAGGCGAATGAAGGTGATTAGCAACTTTCTAGGCCAGCCGTAAGCTGGCATGATGACTCTGGCGGACTCCGAGCGTCACCTGATCGGCCGGCTATGCTGGGCGTGTCATGCGGCGACCCGGCCGTCCCACCGGCGGCAGCACCGGTGCCCGGCGTGCCGGCGGAAGTGGAGCTACGAGCGGCGTCGGGTGCGATGGGAGTTGGCCACGGCGTTCGCCCTCACGGCGACCGCCCACCACGCCACCCGCACGGCACGCCACCCGCACGGTCGGTTGCTCGTACCCGACGGCGTACCGGGCGTACACCGAGTTCCGGTCGGCCCTGGCCCGGTTGGCCGGCGAGGAGAAGCGGGCGTTGCTCGGCGAACTGGAGCTCGATGAGAGCGACTTCGGGGGCAAGCGGAAGGGCAAGCGGGGTCGGGGGGCGGCGGGGAAAGTCGCCGTGTTCGGCATCCTGGAGCGGGCCGGGAAGGTGTTCACCGTGGCCGTCCCGGACTGCAAGAAAGAGACCCTGATGGGGAAGATCGAGGCGGCCACGGTCAAGGGGACCGTGTTCTACACCGACGAGTTCACCAGCTACAACGACGTGTCCCGGTTCGGCAAGCACGTCCCGGTCAACCACCAGGAGACGTTCGGCGTCGGGCCGGCTCGCGTCAACGGGATCGAGGGGTTCTGGAGCTTCGCCAAGCGGCTGTACCGGCAGGTCCACGGGGTCGACCGGGACCACTTCCCGCTGTACCTGAGCGAGTACGAGTTCCGGTACAACCACCGGGACGAGCACCTGCCGACGATCCTGTTCGAGGCTCTGTTCCGTCCCCAACTCCACGAGGACGGCTTGGCCTAGAAAACTGCTAATCACCTTGTTTATACTTTACGCGGCTAGCAGTGAGACATTCTCGAACTCCTGAAAGTTGAGGGTCATGAGGGTCGCCAGACGGTCGGCATGAGTGGTGGG
>DASWYH010000367.1:0-1997 GCA_036405095.1 Gemmata sp.
GTCGCCCCGGTCGGTGCGCCGCGGGGTCCGCCCGCGGCGGGCGAGCGCCTCTCGGAGCAACTGGGCGTCGGTGAGCCGCGCGACACCGACCGCCGGCACCAACGGTTCCTACTCCTTCGCCGCCTGGCGGGTGGCGATGGGCACGTAACCGATCTCCAGGCCCTTCGGCGGGGTCACGAGAACCGCGGGGTCGAGGTCCGCGAGCTTACCGACGGTCGGCGGCGGCAGGTACTCGCGCTCCTTCGTCCAGTTCTTGTGCAGCAGCTCCACCTTTTTCTGAAGCGCCTCGCGCTCGTCGGCCGTGAGATCGGCGTTGAGAAGCGCGGGCTGGTCCGCGAACCGGTACCAGGAGTAAGTCACAACGCTGCCGTCGCCCAACTTGGCCTCGAACGGCCCGGCCGCCGGTCCGGGCTTTTTCCACGAACTATCGGCCTCGTCGGGTGTGACGTAGGGCCGGCGGTCGGGGCCGCGCCGCTGCGGGAACTCCGCCTTCGCCAGGCCCGTCTCGGCGGGCACGTCCTTCGCGCTGACAACCGCCCAGCGCTCCTTGCCCTTCTTGTCCTTCTCCAGCCGGTAGTACTCAGGCAGGGTGACGAGACCCGCGCTCTGCGCGATCGCGTCCTTCTGCCACCTGTAGCCGTAGGTGGTTTCGTCCAGCGCAACGGGCGTGGCGAACGAGTTCCACGCGATCGGGGCCTTCCTGTCCCGTGGGGTGTTGGGCGGGTAGATCTGCCACGTCGCCCCGCCCTTGCCGTCGAACGTGTGAACCGCCGCGGCCTTCGGGTCGATGGTGCCCGAAACCGCCTTCCCGCCAGCGAACCACGCCTCGACGCCGTCCCACAGCCCCGTCCGGTTGTACGCGGTGATGCGGTGGATCAGCGGGGCGTCGCCAGCGGCCTTCGCCGGGAACCGCGTGGGCGCGACCCGGGCATAGGTGTCGCCTTTCGAGTCTTTCGCGATGTGCGCCGGGACGTGCTGCGTCTCCATCTGCACCGCCTTGTTCGGGTCCGACGGGCGGGCGTCCAGGAACAGCCCGCCCAGTTCGGGCTTCGCGACGGTCGGCTTGGACCAGAAGTACGGTACGAAGAACGTGACCGGTCCCTTGAAGTTGCCGGTGTTGAGGAACAGGGTCCAGGACTGGTTCCCGGTGGGCACGCCCTTCCCGGCGGTCGTCTGCTTGGCGCCGGTGAGCGGGAGCGGCAGGTAGCCGTAGCCGAACAGCTCGCCGTTGGTGCCCGGCTTCAGGTTCAGGCCGTCGGGGGGCCAGAGCACCCACGGGGAAAGTTGGGCGATCGCGTAGTGGCCCTTCGGGTTCTTCCAGTCGCGCCCCTTACCGGCCCCGGGTCCGTTGGCCCACTCGCTGAACCCCAGCGCCACCCCGCCCATGATGAACTTCGGGGTCTCGGTGGCGAACCGCGTGTCCCGCCACCAGCCGAGTCCGCCCTCGATGTCGGAGTAGATCTTGTCCGGCTTCTTGCCTTCGTACTGGGCGAACATCCAGGTGCCGAACAGCCCGCTCTGGAAGTCCTGCCCGGGGTAGTTCTTGAGCAGCGGCCACGCGGCCACGTACATCGAGAACCCGGCGTTGTAACTCTTGTCCACCCGGGCGTGCGGGACGAGCAGGTAACCGGCCATCTCGGCCTTCTGGGGCGCGTGCTCGTCGGCGGCGACGGAAGGGGCACGCGCCCCCAGAACGATAGGGGCCAAGATCATCGCGATGCGGCACGGAACGTTTGGCATGAGCCGATCTCTTGAGTGCGACAGGACATTCGGGTTCCGGGACGGTACTCACTTCGCGGGCGGTTTCGCCGCGCACAGCCCCTTCATCGCCTGCCCCATCGCCTCGCCGATGCGGTAGTAGGTCTCGGCGTTGGTGTTCCAGTGGTACGCCTGGCCGCTGGGCGACACCTCCTTGTCGCGCCAGAACGCCTTGGTGCCCACGAACGCGACGTTCCCCCTGAACTCCTCGTATCCAGCCACGGCCGCCTGCGCCTTCA
>DASWYH010000368.1:0-6392 GCA_036405095.1 Gemmata sp.
CGAAGTAGTCGAAAACGCCCTCGCCGAACACGCGGTCGAACGCGGGGGTGCCGGTTTTCACGCTGCCCGCGAGGTCGCCCCACGGGGTCCAACTCCAGGGATCGCACACGTAAACCGCGACCGCCCGCATCGACCCGGGTACGTCCGACCGCAGGAGTTCGCTCACGGGGGTGAGCGCGAACCGGTCGCCCTCGGCCGCGAGCACGCCCCAACCCGCGAGGGCACGGAGCACGCGGTAGAGGTGAGGGGCGTTCAGCCCGGCGGCGGTGGCAAGTTCGGCCGCGGTTTTGGGGCCGGTCGCCATGTGGTCGGCGAGTTTGAACCGCGCGACCACGGACACCGCTTGTGAAACCGCCTTGCCGAACACCATTTGCGTCAGCGCCATCATCGGCGGGAGCGGCTCGGGTTGCGTCGAGGGAGAGGGCATTTCGGGTGCGTCCTTCTGCGTTCGGAACGGGCGACGGTCACCATTACGACCGCAGAAGAGCGTCGGATTCGCGGAAATGCAAGCCGGACCGGCGGGCGCCCTCAGCCCACCGGCACCGGCGCTCCGGTCGGTGCCGCGGGCACGCCCCGCACGGGGTCGGGCACCCCCAGAACACCATTGAGGATGCCGAGCGCGGTATCGACTTGCGCCGCCGAGACGCACAGCGGCGGGATGAAACGGATGCCCAACTCGCCGCACCCGAGCAGGAGCAGGCCGCGCGCGAACGCGGTCTGAATGACCTGTTCGCGGATTGTGGGAGCAGGGAGATCGGCCGCGGTCATGAGGCCGAGCCCGCGAACGCTATTCAGCCCCGTGTGCTTCGTGCCGAGTTCGCGCAGCCCGGCGCGGAGCTGCTCGCCGCGCGCGGTGGCGTTCGCCATCAGCTCGCGTTCGAGCAAATCGATGGTGGCCAGCGCCGCGCGGCAGGCCACCGGGTTGCCGCCGAACGTGCTCGCGTGGCTCCCGGGGGGCCAGTTCATCACGTCGGCCTTTGCGATGATCGCGCCCAGCGGCAGCCCCGACGCGATGCCCTTCGCCGAGCAAATGATGTCGGGTTCGACGCCGTAGTGCTCGACCGCGAACATCTTCCCGGTGCGGCCCATCCCCGATTGCACCTCGTCGGCGACCAGCATGATGCCGTGCTTGTCGCACAGCGCGCGCAGCGCCGGCAGGCACCCGCGCGGGATCGGGTGGTAACCGCCCTCGCCCTGAACCGGCTCGACGAAGATCGCAGCGACCTCCTCCGGCGGGCAGGTGCGTTTGAACAGCGTGTCTTCGATGTTCGCGATCAGTCGGCACTTCCCTTCGCACCCCCCGCCTTCGGGGCACTCGCGCGGGAACGGCACGTGGTGAATATCGGGCACCAGTGGCGAGAAGCCTTTGCGGTGAATCAGCTTCGACGCCGACAGCGACATGGCGCCGTAGGTGCGGCCGTGGAACGCGCCGAAGAACGCGATCGCGCGGTTCCGCTTCGTGTGCCAGCGCGCCAGCTTCAACGCGCCCTCGACGGCTTCCGCCCCGCTGTTGCAGAAGAACACCTTCTTGGGCGTCGGGCCGGGGGCGACCTTCGCGAGTTTCTCCGCGAGGTCGATCTGCGGGCGGTAATAGAAGTCGGTGCCGCTCATGTGGAGCAGCTTCGTGGACTGGTCCTGGATCGCGGCAACCACTTCGGGGTGGCAGTGGCCGGTGTTGGTGACCGCGATTCCGGAGGTGAAGTCGAGGAACCGGTTCCCGTCCACGTCCTGAACGACGCACCCGCTCGCGCGCTCGACGAACAGCGGGTACATCGGCGTGTACGAGGGCGAAACGTAGAGCTGGTCGCGCGCGAGCAGTTCAGCACCGTTCGGCCCCGGCAGGGGCGTGCGGATATCGGGCACGGGGAGGTGATCGAACATCCACATTTTTTGGCCCTCGCCGAGTTAAGTCATCCCAGCCAGCCCAGCGCACTTGAGACGTGAAACGCGCCAATACCTACGGCGCCGAGTACCAGGCCGAACGCGCTCAAGTGGTGACCGACGTTGACCTCGTGGGTCACAGCGAAGCGATTGGTGAACCCGAACCACTCGTACTGCGCCCGCGCGGCGCGGCGGTAATCTTCCGCCACCGTGCGCAAATGCACGAGCGCGAACGCCGCAGCGCCCCAAGCGGCGACGCCAGCCGCCAGCACGAACCAAAGAGGCCCCGCCCCACTAACAGGGGGCTGGAGCACAGGAAGGCAGAGGGCCAACCCGAGTAAGACTGCCGCACCCTTCATCCCTCGCCAGCGTGTCCGGCGCAACTTCTCGCGCTCGGCCCGGTTGGCTCCGCTGATCACGCCGGGCCTCCGTCGATCGCGGTCGTCAGCCCCTGCGCCATCTTGATGTCGGTGCCGTGGTTCACCGTGAACGCGGTGAGGTGCGTCACCGCTTCCACCAGCGCCGCGGCGGACGGGTGCCCGTTCCCGCTCTTCTTCACGCCCCCGAACGGCAGGTGAACCTCGGCCCCGATGCTCGGCAGGTTCACGTATCCCATGCCGTACTCGCACTCGTCGCGGAAGAACCGCATCCGCCGGTAGCTCTCGGTAATCACCGCCATCGACAGCCCGTACTCGGTGTCGTTGTAAATGGCGGCGGCTTCTTCATCCGTCTTGAACGGGATGAGCGCGACGTGTGGCCCGAACACCTCCTCGTGCGTCACGCGCAAACCGGGCTTGGCCTCCGTGCGGTACACGAATGGCGCCAGGAAGCACCCCTTCGCGTCCGGCGGACCGTCCGGCGCGAGCAGAACGTCTACACCCTCGGACTTGGCGAGCGCGTTGTAGCTCAGAACCTTTTCGAGCCCCTTGCGGTTCACGAGCGGCCCCGCAAAGTTCTTCGCGTCGAGCGGGTCGCCGAACGGGAGCCGCTTCGCGGTCTCGACGAACGCTTTCGCGTAGCGGTCGATCAGCGACTCGTGGACGATGATCCGGCTCGCCGAGACGCAGCGCTGACCGGTGGTCTTGAAGGCGCTCAGGATGCCCGCGTTCACGGCCAGATCGAACCGGGCGTCGTCGCACACGATGACGGCGTTTTTGCCGCCCATTTCCGCCGCGACGGTGCGGTTCGGAATCGTCGCGGACACCTGCTGAATCCGTTCGCCCACGGCGTAACTGCCGGTGAAGCACACCACGTTCACACCGGGGTCCTTCACGAGCGTTTCGCCCACGTCGCCGCGCCCGTGGATGAGGTTCACGGTGCCCGCCGGGAAGCCGGCTTCGACGAACAGCTCCACCAATTTCTGCGCGATCGCCGGCGTCTCCTCGCTCGGCTTGAACACGCACGTGTTGCCTTCGAGCAAGCTCGGCCCGAGCATCCAGAGCGGCACCGCGAACGGGAAGTTCCACGGGGTGACCACCGCCACCACGCCCCACGGCTTCCGCCGGGTGAAGGCGTCTTTCTCGGCGATCTCGGACGCCACCACCTCGCCGTAAGTACCGGCGCGCCCGCTGCCGAAGACCCACTGCACCATGTGCAAGCCTTCGACCACCTCGGCCCGGCACTCGGTGATGTTCTTCCCGCACTCGCGGGCCATCAGCTCGGCGAGCGCGTCGGTGTCGCGCTTGATGAGCTGCGCGAGCCGATCGAACGCTTCGGCCCGGAGGATGCGCGAGGTGCGGCGCCACCCGGGAAATGCGGCCCGTGCGGCCCCGACCGCGGCGGCGGCTTCTTGGGGCGTCGCGCCCGGGAACGTGCCGACCACTTCGGCCAAGTTGGAAGGGTTCAAACTCGCGAAGTCGTCGCGGGTGAGCCACTCGCCGCCGATCAACGCGCGGCCCAGAATCGAGAGCGGTTGGGCCATGACAGTTCTCCGATGTGTCGCTACCGCATTGTACGCCGACCGCGCCGGCGACCGCAAGCATGTGAAGGCACCTTGGCGCCCCCGCTATAATTCCGAGACGCGCCGCACCGTGAGGAACCTTCATGCCCGAAACGACCGAACTGCTCGTAGGCTCGCACCCGTGGGCGCTCACCGTTCCCGCCGACCGCGTGGTTCACGTCCGCCGGGGAACCTATGCGGCGCCGACCGCGTCCGCAGCGGATCTCGTGCGCGACGCGCTGGAGCAGCCGTTCAAGTTCGAGCCGCTCCGGCGCGCCCTCACGCCCGATGACCACGTGGCGATCGTGATCGACCCCGCGCTGCCGCACCTGGCGGAAATGCTCGCCGCGGTGTTGCGGCACATCGGCACCGCGGGCGTCCCGCCGTCCGCGGTCACCGTCGTCTCGCCCCCGGGGGCGCCGCAAACCTGGCTCGACGAGTTGCCGGAGGAGTTCGAGGACGTCACGGCCGAGACGCACGACCCCGCGGACGTTCACAAGCTGATGTACGTGGCGACCACGAAGGGCGGCCGGCGGGTGTACCTGAACCGGCGGGTCGGAGAGGCGGATTTCATCATCGTCCTCGCCGGGCGCCGGTACGACCCGCACGCGGGCTACGCCGGCGCGGAAACGGCCCTCTTTCCCGCCCTTTCCAACGAAGAGACCCGGGCCGCGTTCGCGGGCCAGTTCTCGTCGGCCGCACCGGACGGCGCCCGCGAAACCGAGGCCGCCGAGGTCGCGTGGCTGCTGGGCGCGCCGTTCTTCGTTCAGGTCATCGAGGGCGCGAACGGAACCGTTCAGGACGTTGTCGCCGGGCTGTTCGAGAGCGGGGCCGAAAGCATCCGCCGGCAGGACGCGCGCTGGCGCGGCACCATAGAAGCCGAAGTGGACACGGTGATCGCGAGCATCAGCGGCGCCCCGGAAGCCGTCACGTTCCTCGATCTCGCGCAAGCGGCGGCGACCGCGGCGCGGGCGGTCAAGAAGGGCGGGCGCATCGCGCTGCTCACAACGGCCGCGCCCGATCTCGGCCCCGGGGCGGAACTACTCCGCCAACTGGACGGCCCGGCCGGGGCGAAAAAGGTCCTCGCGGCCGAGAAGCCGAGCGACTGGGCCGCCGCAAGCTTCTGGGTGTACGCGGCGCGGTCCGCGAGCCTGTTTCTCGCGAGCGAGTACCCCGACGACCTGGCCGAAGAGCTGTTCTGTACGCCGATCCACAAGCCCTCAGAGGCCCAGCGGCTCATCGACACGGGGAGCGGAACGGTGCTCCTCATCCCGGACGCACACCGGGCGATGGTTACCGTCGGCTGAGGCTCACGGGAGCACCGGTTCGGCGCCGGTGGTGTCAACGCCCGCGTCGAGCGTCACCCACGTTTTGCACCCGGCGAACTCGGGGCGCTCGACGGCTTCCACCGCGTGCGCCAGTTTGAACACGCGCACATTAAGAGCGTACAGCCCCGGCGCGCGGTAGTGGAACCGCTGCTTCACCACGTCGGGCGTCCACGCGTGCTGGGTGTCGAGCGCGAGGGCCGATTCGAGATCGGTCAGGTGCGAAACCGATTCGACCCGCACGAAGTGCGTGAAGCGAATGGCCCCCGGTGCGGGCTTTGCGGCTTCGGCGCGTTCGAGGAGCGGCAGGAACTCCGGCTTCACCCCGCTGCGGTGCTCGTGGAAGTACGTCGGGTAGAGCAGGAACTCCGGGTGCTCCGGGCGGAACACGCCGCCTTCCTCGGAGATGCCGCCTTTACGCAGGATCAGCGATTGGCGCCCTTCGGCCAGGGCCGCGCAGATCACCGCCCATTCTTTGAACGCGATCGATAGCATGATTCCTCCCTTATAGCGCCTGTGGCTCTCTCCTGGGAGCGCGGGCGTCCCGCCCGCATGGCGGGGCCGGGCGGTGGCGCTTAACGGAACACGCGCAACGGGCCCTCTTCCCGCAGCCAGAGCGGGCGGGACGCCCGCGCTCCCAGGAGAAAGCCACTCACCCGCGCTCGTTCTTCAAGCTCCGCGACATGAGGTCTTGCACCGCGGCCAGCGGCGGCTTCCCGTTGTGGAGCACCTCGTAGACGCCGGTCATGATCGGGGTCTCGATCCCGCTCCGCACCGTGCGCTCGTGGACGCTCTTGCTCGTGAGCACCCCTTCCGCCACTTGCGGCCCGGCGAGCACCTCGGCCAGCGGTTCGCCCTGCCCGAGCCGGTAACCGACCCGCCGGTTCCGGCCGTGCGGGCTGAAACACGTGGTGATCAGATCGCCGATCCCCGCGAGCCCGGAAAAGGTGGCCGGTTCCGCCCCGTGCGCCACACCGAAGCGCGTCACCTCGACCAACCCGCGGGTGAGCAGCGCGGCCTTGGCGTTGTCGCCGAACCCGAGCCCGTCGCACACCCCGGCCGCGATCCCGATCACGTTTTTGAGCGCCCCGGCGAGTTCCACGCCGACCAGGTCGCCGTTCGTGTACACGCGGAACCGGTCGGTGCCGAACCGCTGCTGGACCCACCCCGCGAGCGCCCCATCGGGCGCGGCGACCACCAGCGAGGTCGGCATCCCGCGGGCCACCTCCTCCGCGTGGCTCGGGCCG
>DASWYH010000369.1:0-2535 GCA_036405095.1 Gemmata sp.
ACCGCCCCGAGCTCCAGCGCCCGGAACGTGGTGTCGCAGTTCCGCTCGGTGAGCGACGACACCATCACCACCGGGAGCGGGCGGTTGCCCATCAGCCGGTCCAGGAACGTGAGGCCGTCCATGCGCGGCATCTCCACGTCCAGGGTCAGCACGTCGGGGCCCACCTGCTTGATCTTGTCCCATGCCGCATACGGGTCGGGCGCGGTACCGACCACCTCCAGCTCCGGGTCGGCGTTGAGGATGTCGCTCAGCAGCTGGCGCATGAGGGCCGAATCATCGACCACGAGTACCTTCGATTTTGCCACGGGGACCTCGTACCTGAAAATCAGTAAGTGTGCCACGGGTGCAAGGCGCCGCGCCGTTCGCGGTCGCTGCCCACGCGGCACCGTTAGTGGGCGCGCGTCTCATACGCGGACCCGGCTGCTTGTGTCCGTTTCTTGTGGCCCAGACGTTCCGGTCCGTGCGCCCTTCAGTTGCCGCACGGACCGGAACGTCTGGGCCACAAAACCGAATACAAAACAGACACCCGCAACCGGGTTGCGAATCAGAACAGGACGATGTCGTCGGCGGGCGGGGTCTCGGTGCGCTGCTGGAGGTCGCGCCCGAACTCCTTCTCCCGCTCGACGATCGTCGGCAGCTCGCGGTTGGCCAGCGGTTTCGCCTGGGCCGCACCGGTGTGCGGGCGGAACCGCACCAGCCGCCCGTTGTTCCCGCCGAGCGACTGCCCCACCACCGGGATGCCTTCGGTTTCGAGGAACTTGAGCACGAACTCGGCGTTGCGCTCCCCCACGTTCATGGTCTTCGCGTCGACGTTGAGCACCTTCCCGCCGCCGAACACCTTCGCCCGGAGCCGGGACCGGTCCCCGCCCTTTTTCATGATCGCGGTGATGAGCAGTTCCATTGCGAACGCGCCGTACCGGGCGTTGGCCCCGTCGTCCGCGTTCCCCCCCGGGAGCGAGAAGTGGTTCATCCCGCCGACCCCGGTTTCGGGGTCCCACAGGCACGCGGCGACGCACGACCCGAGCAGCGTCTTGATGACCGCCGGGCCGCGGGTCGCCTGCACCTCGCCCAGGATGATGTTGTGCTCCTCTTCTTTCGGTTTCGGTTTCGCCGCGGGCTTGGGCGCCGGGTGCGCGCCCGCCCCGGGCTTGGGCGCCGGGTGCCCGACCGAGACGAGCTTGCGCACCGGCGGGGGCGTGTCGGTGACCCCGCGGAGCCGGTACACGGTGCCGCCCAGCGGGGCGAAGGTGTCCGAGAGCCAGTGGATGTTCTCGGAGTGCCCCATGAACAGGTACCCGCCCGGGTTCAGCAGCCCGGCGAACCGCTTCAGGAGCTTGTCCTGGGTGTCGCGGTCGAAGTAGATCACCACGTTCCGGCAGAAGATCACGTCGAACGTCCCGCGCACCGGCCAGTCGTCGGCGATCAGGTTGATCTGCCGGAACGTGAGCAGCTCGCGCAGCTCGGGCCGGGCCGCGATCTTGCCCGCGTTGGCGCCGGTGCCGCGCAGGAAGTACTTGCGGAGCAGCTCGCCCGGAACGTCGGTCGCCCGGCTCGCGTCGTACACGCCGCGCTCGGCGTGGGCCAGCACGTTGGTGTCGATGTCCGAGGCCAGGATCTTGGCGTCCCAGCCCTCGGCCTTCGGGCACGCGTCCCGCACCGTCATCGCGAGGGTGTACGGCTCCTCCCCGGTGGAGCTGGCCGCGCACCAGAGCCGCAGCCGCCGGCTCGCGAGCCCGGGGATCACGGTCTCGCGCAGGAAGTCGAAGTGGTGCCCCTCGCGGAAGAAGTCGGTCTTGTTGGTGGTCAGGCAGTTGATGAACTGCTGCCGCTCGCCCGGCGGCTGGCCGTCGCGCACGGCCCGGAGGTACGCGCCGTAGGAGCTCAGCCCCAGGGTCCGGAGCCGTTTGGCGAGGCGGGACGCGACCATATCCCGTTTCGTCGGGCTGAGGCTGATCCCGGTTTCCTCATAGAGGTAACTGCGGATCGCCTCGAACTCGTCGCCGGAGAGCGCGAATCCGGTCGCGGTGTGGTCCTGTTCGGTCGGGCTCATGGGCTGTGTTCGCTGTTACGGAGATGAGGGAACCGGTGCCCCCGGCGCGGGACCGCATCCCGCGCCGGGCACCGGGTGAATTAGAACTCGGTGAACCCGTCGTCGGAGCCGCCGAGGGCGTCGAGCTCGTGCCCGTGGCCGTTGCCGTTACCGTTGCTCATGGCCCGGGCCACCGCCGGGCGGGGCTTGGTCTTCGGGGCCGGGGACGACTTCTTGGTGGCCCTGGGGGCCGCCGGGCGGGCCGGGGCGTCGTCACTGAGCTTGAACCGGGCGACGAGGTCGCGGAGCTGACCGGCCTGGTCGGTCAGGGTCTGGGCCGTGGCCGACATCTCCTCGGTCTGGCTCGCGTTCCGCTGGGTCACGGTGTCCATCTGGGACACGGCCTTGTTCACCTGCTCGATGCCGGTGGACTGCTCGCGGCTCGCGGCGGCCATCTCGGTGATGATGTCCGTCACGCGCTTTACGCTGGTGACGATCTCGCCCAG
>DASWYH010000370.1:0-2094 GCA_036405095.1 Gemmata sp.
ATGGAACTCGCCCGCAAGCGCGGCATCAAGGTGATCGAGCGCGAGATCTGGCCCAACGAACTCGCGAACGCGGCGGAAGTGTTCCTCACCGGCACCGCGGTCGAGGTGCAACCGGTCTGCGCAATCGACAAGCAAGAGTTCGAGGTCGGCCCGATCACGCAACAAATGATCGCGGACTACTCCGCACTCGTGCGGAACTGAAGGCAACACCCGCCTGCGATGGCGAGCGGGTGGCCGTGGGGCGCGTGCCCGGCACCGGTTCGCGGTCGTGTTCGTTACTGGATTCACCCCCACCTTGTAGACGGGTTCGCCAGGAGTCGTCATGCTCTCCGCCGTCACTATTTCGCTTGTACCGGAAGCCCGTGGCGGCCCCTTCGTGTACTGGGACGACTTGGCCGAAGGGTGCCGTGAAGCCGCCGCCCGCGGGTTCGACGCGGTCGAAGTGTTCCCACCCAGCGCGGAGGCGATCGACGCCGCCCAACTCCGCTCGCTCCTGGACGAGTGCGGCTTGACGCTCGCGGCGGTGGGCACCGGCGCCGGGTGGGTGAAGCACAAGCTCTCGCTCACCAGCCCCGATGCAACCGTGCGCGACAAAGCGGTTGCGTTCGTGCGGGCCATTATGGACCTCGCGGCCCAGTTCGAGGCGCCCGCGATTATCGGATCGATGCAGGGCCGCTGGGGCGAAGGCGTCACCAAGCCCGAAGCGCTTCGTTACCTCGGGAACGCGCTCTTCAAACTCGACACGCACGCGGCCGACCTCGGCACCACACTCCTGTACGAACCGCTGAACCGGTACGAAACCAATCTCGTGAACACGCTCGGCGACGCGGTGACGCTCCTGGACGGTATCGGCGTCGAGAACGTGAAGATCCTCGCCGACCTGTACCACATGAACATTGAGGAAGAGAATCTCGCCGACGCGATCCGGGGCGCGGGTCCGCGGATCGGGCACGTCCACTTCGCGGACTCGAACCGCCGGGCCGCCGGGTTCGGGCACACGGACTTCCTCCCGGTCGTCGCGGCGCTGGTGGAGATCGGCTACGCGGGCTACCTGTCGGCCGAAATTCTGCCCCTGCCCGACTCGGACACCGCGGCGCGCCAGACCATCGCCGCGTTCCGCCGCATCGTCGGGTGACGTTTTCTCTGCGGAGCGCGGGCGCCCCGCCTGCCTGGCTCGACGCGCGGAACGCCTCAGAAACGATCGTCAAGCAATACAGGTCGGGCGGAAAAAGCGAAAAGCGGGCGGGGCGCCCGCGCTCCACAGAGCCCCCATTCTCTTTCCTTCACTCGAACCGTCCCGCCCGCGCAGTTTCAGGCGCACGAAACCGCTGAAACTTGAGTCAAAACGCTTGACGCCTCTCCGGTGCGGGGTTATAGCCGCCCCGCTTTCTCAACACACTCTCTACGCGGGGCTTGGACGCCCCAGGAGACGGGGACGTCCGGAACCGCTGGGGCGGCTCTGGACGAAATCTCGCCGGCAACCGCGACGTGGATCGTCCCACCCGCGGCGGGGGCATTCGTGCCGGCGGTCCGTCATCCAGCGCAGGGGCAAAGGAGGCCATTGGTGTTCCAGGATAAGAAGTGGAACTGGAAGCGGGTGGCGGCCAACCTGCTGCTGGTGCCGGTGCTGACCGGGGGGACGGTCGCCATCGTGCACGCTCAGTTCGGCAGGGACAAGGCCACGACCACACCGCCGAAGATGCCGGCGATGAGTTCAACGGGCCGCACGGGCACCGCGCCGGCCGCGGCCAACGGCGACCCGAAGCAGCTCCTCAAGGACGGGCGCAAGGCGCTCGCCGAAGGGCGCTTCGCGGACGCACGCGATCTGGCGCAGGCCGCCGAGGCCAACAACCCGGGCGGCAAGTGGGGTCTGTTCGACGACACGCCGCACTCGCTCCGCAAGGACATCGAGTCGGCACAGACGAAGGCCAACAAGGCCCAGTCCGAGCAGCTCGTGAAACAGGCCAAGGCGACCGCCGCGAAACCGGCCGCCAACGACGCGGAACGCGCCTACAACCTGGACCTCGCGCTCCAGATGGCCAAGAAGGCGGACCAGCTGCACGGCCCGTACTCCACCTGGGACTTCGGCGACCG
>DASWYH010000371.1:0-12530 GCA_036405095.1 Gemmata sp.
CTCGTCGGCGATCGCCCCGAGCAGGTCGGCCTGGAACTTCGGGTCGGCCGGGGCGAAGCGCGCGGGCAGCCCCAGCGTGCCCCGCACCAGGTCCCGGAACGCCGACAGCCGGGCCACCGAGGCCTCCAGGGTGTCGAGGTCCGCGGGCTCGAGGTTCGCCAACAGCAGGTCGATGCCGGCCGTGACGTCCTGCTTGCACACCGTGACGGTGGCTTTCACTTCTTGGCTCCTTTGGTCTTGGGGGTCGTGTCAGGTTCCTTCGGCACTTCGTCAGGAGCCGCGAGCTCACGCGGGTCCTTGGTGGTGAGTTTCCGCTCCTCGTCCGGCGGGCCGATCACGAGCTCGTCTTTGCCGACCTTGAGCCGCACGCCGAAGTAGTAGTTCTTGCGGTCCTCGTCCGTCTGGGGGTCGGCGGGCTGGAGCCGCATTTCGCGGCCCGGGAACTGGACCCTGAACGCTTCGGGCGTGTACAGCGGGGCGGCGTCGAACTGCCGGTGCCCGTACTGGCCGCAGCCGCCGACGTAGACGAACAGGCCTGTGTGTTTGGCGGGTTGAACGGGACCACCGAGCACGAACGGGCGGACCGAAACCGGTGACCTGATCGGCTTTTGGAACTTCTCGCAGACGGACGCCCCATCGATCTGCTTAACGAGCTTTTCGATGGTGCCGCCGGCCGAAACCAGGTCGCCGAGCCACTCGCCTTCAAAGGCATGGATGCGGACGCACGCGGTGCAGAGGTCCTCTTCCCACCACTCGCACGGCATGCCGATCTTGGCGACGCACTTGGCACAGTTCTCGTCGGTGCAGCCGCACACCCGGCAGCGGCGCACCTCAACACACGCGGGGCCGTCAGCCGATTCCCCGAGCCAGTGCTCTTTGTGGTTCTTTCGTGCGGCCGCGAGGGCCTTTTGCTTCTCCGCTTCAACCTCGGGCGGCAGCTCGACAGCCGGCTCTGGCTCCTCCGGTGCGGGCGCCCGCACCTCCGCTTCAGCGGCGAAGTGCGTGGCGATCTGGTCCGCGGCGTGCGACGCCCACATGTAGGACGCAATTTTGTTGTTCGTGAAAAACGCAACCAGACGGTTGCGCAGCGGGAGCTCGGTGGGAATACCCGGCTCCGCGCCGAGTCGCTCAAGAAGTACGGGGAGCGTCACGATGCCGATCGCTTCGAGCGCATCAAACACGGGGCCGGGCAGGTCCTCCATGTCGAACTTCTGCGCGTGAGCCTGGGCCGCGCCTTTCAGCGAGACCCCGCCTTCGGCCGGCGCAGCTTCCGCCTTCGCGACCTTCGCCTCGGCGGGCTCGCCCCCGGTGAGTTCGCGCCGGGCCTGCTCCTGGAGCTGCGACCAGTCGAGTTCGGCAAAGGCAAGCAGCGCCCGGGCGGTGTCCGTGTTCACGTCGTCGAAACACTCGGCACCGATCGCGAGCCGCAGAAGGAACGCGAGGCAGCGGGCCGCGGGCCAAACGTCGATCATCTTGAGGTCTGACGCTGCGACGTCCGGCTTCTTGATCCACTCTTCGGCACGCGGAAACACAGCCCCGAGCACAGGCCGGTTGACCGCCCCCGAGCACAGGCAGTAGTCGTAAGCCCACGCGCGGCACACGAGCCGCAGTGCCGACTCGGCCGGGTCCGTGCCCGAGTCGGATATCTCGGCCAACTGGCCGAAATTGTCCTCACTGTACTCCTCGAGCGCACGGGCCGCGGTCACGAGCGCACGCGACGAAACTTCCAAGTCGGACGGGCCGTCGGGCTTGGTGCTTCGCACCATCGCGGCCGGCACGCTCTTGCTCACCAGCAGCGACGGTTTCTTCTCCGCGGCCTTGGCCTTCTCCGGCTTCTTCAGCAGCCCAACATCCTGCAGCACTTTCCGGGCGTCCGCGGTCTTCACCAGCACGCGCGGCTTGCCGTCGGCCGCGAACGCCATGTAGCGCTGCACCTCGGCCTTGCCCAGAAGCTGCTTGAGCGGTTCGTCGCGCCGCTTCGCCCCGATCGGAAAGTCCGCGTGCAGCTCGGTCTGCCAGACGTCGGTGGTGGGATCGCAGTAGCCGCGCGGGGCCAGCTTCGGCGCGAACCGCTCGTCGGTGTCGAGGTGCTCGATCCCCTTCTCGGCGGCCTTCGCGATTTCGGAATTTCGATAAGCCGAAACTTTCTCCCGGTAGCACTCGGGATCGAGGCACACGTCGGCCCGCGTCCCCTCCGCCAGCGCCTCGGGGTCGTTGCCCGCGCGCTTCGGGCACTCGTCGCAAGTGTGCGGAAAGCTCCGCTCGTGGCCCGGCTCGCAGTCCGGAAGGGTGTACACCACCTTCAGACTGAACGGCGCGCCCTTCAGTTCCTTCTGGAAGCAGTCCCGGATCAGCTCCTTGGTGTCGCGGTAGCTCATCGCCGGGTACTCGCCGGCGGGCTCGTAGCCGTCGGCCTCGAGGTCCGCGAGCATCCGATCGCACCACGCATCGTCCACCACAGTGCGGCTGCGGTTCTCCAGGACGTACACCGCGCACCGCTTGCGGCTCAGTTCCCCCGGCACCCGCGCCACCAGCTCGGCCGTCGCCCGGGGCAGGTGGCCCGCATCGATGGCCGCGAGCGCCCAGGCCGGCAGCCGCGCGAGCCGCAGCACGCTCCGCACGTGGGCCACCGGCTTGCCCACAGCAGCGGCGACCGCGGCATCGTCGGGCTTGCGGGCGCGCAGCTCGGTGTACCCGGTGACCAGCTCGCTCACCGCGAGGTCGCGGGACTGCTCCCGCGTGGTCACCATCATCGCGAGGACCTGCTCGTCCGTCAGCGGCCGGATCACCACCGGCACCTTCGTGCCCGCCGCGTCGTTGGTGTGCGTCTCGTCCAACAGCGTGAGCGCCCGGAGCCGCCGCTCGCCGTCGGCCAGCTCGTAGTGCGACAGCCCGGACCACTTCCCGCCGGCGAACGTCGGGGCCTCGCCCGGCAGCCCCACGGGCCGCACGATCAGCCGGGTGATGAGCCCCTCCGCCTTGATCGACTCCGCGAGGCCGGCCACGTCGCTGTCCGGAAACGCCCTGCGGACGTTGAACGGGCACGCCTTGATGCTGGCGAGCGGCACCTCCCCGAGCAGCTCCCGCGGCATCACCGGGGGGAGCGGGGGTGCGGGCGCCTGCACCTCGGACGAGGGAGCCGGAGCGGGGGCGGGTTTGGGTTTCGTTTTGGTGGCCATGACGGCTACTCCACGAGTTCGAGGCAAGAATCGGCGGGGATGCGGTCCGAGTCCGGGAGCATCACCTCCCGGCGGGGGTTGCCGGCGGTGAACTGGATCAGCCGGCCGCACTCCCACCGGGGGAACTCGGGCACCGTGCCGTCCGGGTTGAGCGGCGCCGCCGCGTTATTGCTGTCGAGCAGCTTCTCGCCGCAGACGGAGCACCGCTGGATCCAGCGCCCGCCCATGTTCATCGCGCACCCGGCGATGTGAGTCACCGTGCCCTTCACGTGCCCCTCCTCTTGGGTTTGACGTTCTGAAGCGGCTGCACCCGCCACTCCTGGCGCTCGATCTCGTACCCGTAGGTCACCAGCGTGTACACCGGCGCGCTCCGGCCCCGGGGCTCAACGGCCGTCACCGTCCACTCGGTGCCCGGCAGCAGGTACAGCCACTTGCGACGGAAGAACGGCTTCAGCACCCGCACCGTGTGCGTCGTGGTCACCGTCGCGCCGACCGCGTAGAGCGGCTTGCGCGCGGGATGGGGGGGGGGCTTTCAGGCGCTTCACGGATCGGCTCCATGTTCGGGCTCCGGTTCGCGGTCGTTCGGGTCCTTCTCGCCTTCGGTCACCATCCAGTCGCCGCCCCGGAGCCCGCTCGTGTCCATCAGCTCCAGGGCCGCGGGGCCGGTGTGGGCGCGGCCGACGGGCCGCCACTTGAACCGCCCGCCCTCGCGGTGCCAGAGCACGTGGACGGCGAACAGGGTTGCGCTCACGGTTCGCCCCGCTCGCGGTCGCCCTGGCGCCGGGCCGCGTCCGCGTGCGCCTTCGCGCGGGCGATGTTCTCGAACTCGATCGCGTCGGCCCCGAACTCCTGCACCACCACGCGGAACCCGTCGCCCGCGTGCCAGTCCCCCTTCACGAGCTTCAGCTTCGGGCGGCCGAGATCGTCCGTCTTCCACGTCACCGGGTCGCCGTCGTCGCGGGCCGCCAGCTCGTCCCGGCTCAGGTCCACCGTGTCCAGGTGGTGCAGCTCGTGCGCGATGAGGGCCTGCTGCTGCCGCTCGCGGAGCCCCTCGAACTCCCGCGCGTCGATCATCATTTCCGCGTCGTACTCCTTCGTGACGCGGTCCTTCAGCGACACCACGCGGATGGTCGCCGAGGCCGGGTAGCCGCCGTGCTTCACCGCCGGAGCGTCGGAGTTGTGCGCCATCAGCACGCCGATCCGCACCGCGGCTTGATGCAGCCGCGGCCGATACCGCTCCATTACCCGGGCCACCAGGGTGAGCACGTCCGCGTCGGCGATGTGGTAGGTGGTTGGCACGTGAACCGACTCCTTTGGAGAGTTGGAGATTTGGCCCCAACCCCTGAGATTTCAAGCAGTTCGTCAACTCTCCGGCCGTCGAACACTTCGGAGACTTGCCCCAACTCTCCGGCCGTCTTTCCAGGCAACTATCCATCCCACCGGAGAGTTGAATTCGCTGCCTTTTTCAGGCGATCCGTCCAACTTTCCAACTCTCCGGCCTATTCGAGTTCGCCGCGGTCGTGGCTCGCGGCCGGGCGCCACCGCCACGGGGTTGGGTCCCCCAACCCGACCCACCACACGCCCGTGCTGTCCTTGCGAAAAACGATCTCGCCCGTGCCCTGGCGCCCGAGTTCGGCCTTCGCGTTCTTCACCGTTGCGGGGTTGTAGCCGGCGGCCTTCGCGGCCTCCTCGAGCTCGCGGGCCGGGAACGCGTAGGTCTGCAAGTAGGTGAGCATCCACGCGCGGCACTGCGCGACCCGGCCCTCAACGGGATTGGCCCCGGCGCGCCCGGCGGTGTCGATCCCGTCGCGGGTCGGCCCGAGCAGCCACCGCCCGGACTCGCGGGTGTAGCGGAGCGGCACCGTGCCCTCACCGATGTCCCGGCCGCGCACGTAGAGCCGGGACTCCTGGGCCTCGTTCTCGAGAATCCACAGCGTGTCCGCGGGGCCGCTGATGCCGTAGGTGCCGCTCATCTCGTCGAACGGGTCCTCGGCCTTGAGCTTCCGCGTGTGGTGGACGAACAGCGCCGCGGCGCCATAGTGGTCCACCACTTCCTTGAGGCCGCCGACGGCCTCGTAGTCGTCGGCGTAGTTGTTCGCGCTGCCCTTCTGGGGCTTGCGGAACTTGGCGAGCACGTCCACGATCACGAGCCGCGCGGCACCCTTGCGGGCCTCCAGCCAATCGGCGATGCCGAACAGGCCGCCGTCATCGACCCGGGGCCACGCGGTCTGGATCGTGAGTGCCGCAGGCGGCTCCCAGCCCAGGTCCGAGTGCAGCTTGTGGAGCCGGCCCTGTAACCGGCGGTGGGTGTCCTCCAGGGCCAGATAGAGGACCTCGCCCTGCCACGACGCGCGCCCGTCCACCGTCTGCCCCGACGCGACCGCCCAGCCGAGCAGGAGCGCGAGCCACGATTTCCCGCCCTTGGGCTTGCCACCGAGCACCGTCAGGCCGTCACCGATCAGCCCCTCAACGACGAACTTCGGGGGCGGGAACTCGGCGGCAAACAGGGCACTCGCGGTCGTGCCGGTAGGAACCTGAAAGTTCGCCGGCTTCTGCCGCCACACCGGTTCAGCCGGCTTTCCGTTCGCCGGCGGTGTCGCCTTCTCCTGGCCCTTCGGTTCGCTCCGGTTCCGCGCCGCCTGCTCGCCCCGGTCCGCTATCGTTTCCCGCGTGGCCATGAGCGATGATCCCTTCCAGCTCTTCGACCCGAACTTTGAGCCGCCCAAGGGCGACCGCCAGATCCCAACAGTCCCGCTTCGCCCTCGCCAGCTCCTCGGCTTGCTCCTCGAGCCGCCGCTCCTGCTGCACGGCCCACGTCTCGCCGCCCGGCTGTGTCGAGAAGAACCGCTGCACCTCTTTGCGCCACTCGGCCCGGGTCGCGAACCCGAGCACCTTGCCCCAGAGTTCCGTAAAGCGCTCGTCGATCGCGCTCTGGAGCATCAGCAAAAGCGCGTCGGCCACGTCGCCGCGGCACCGCCGCTCGGCCAGGAGCGCCGTCTCCAGCTCGAACCCGGCCGCCGCGGCGCGGTCCGGGTCGCCCCCCTCGAGCGCGTGGCCCGCGGCCCGCTCGGCGTCCAGCCGGGCCTGCACCGCGTCGGCCAGCCGGTCCCAGGGGAACCCGAGCGCGGCGGCGGTCTCGGCGAGGGTCGCACTCATGCGGGCCACCTCGCCAGAAACCACTTGATCGCCTCTCGCTGCCACAGGAACCCGTACTTCCAGTTGTCCCAGCTTGGCGGGTCGCCGTCGTTCAGCGGGGACTCGTGGTAGACCCGGTACGCCTCGTGCTCGCCCTCTTCGGCCGCGTCGAGGAACTCCCGCCGCAGTTCGCCCCGCCACGCCAGCGCGAACTTGTCGCTGTGCTCGCCCTCAAGTACCTCCTGGTCCGTCTCGTGGACCCACGCCCGAACCATGTCCGGGTCGAACTCCTCCGTCGCGATCTCGCGCGTGACCTTTTCGGCGAAGTAATCGATGCTGTCGATCGACCCGCGCGCCCAAACGAGCATGTCGTAGGTGCGCTCGAGGACCAGCGTGCCGAGGTCGCCGCACACGATCAGCCGGCCCGGGACGCTGTACAACGTGAACGCGTAGGCGCAGTCGCCGGGCTTCGCGCACCGCCACGCGCTCACCCCGGTCTCACAGGCGCCGTCGAACGGCAGCGCGACCCAGAGGGGCGCCACCCGGTGCGCCGCGAAGGACTTCGCCGCCATCGCCGCGACGTCCGCGATGCGTCGCTCAGTGACCTGCCGTCGGGTCAACCGCTGCAATGTTTCGGTACTCATGCGCGGCGCGCCTCCCGGTCAAAACAGGCGCGCCTCCCGGTCAAAACAGGCCCGGGCCTCCACCACCTCAAACCAGAACGTCCCCGCCTCTTCGAGGATCCACGCCTGGCGGCCCGGGTCGGCCGTGAGCGGGAGCACCGCGAGCCACTCCGGCGGCATCGGCGGGCGCTGCGCCGGGGGCTTCTCCTTCCACGCCTCCCACGGCATCGCATCCGCCGGCGTGAACCGCTTGCCCGGGTTGAAGCTGGCGAAATCGCAGCGGGCCAGCCCGCACACGAGCATCTGCCACTGGCACTGCACCTCGAAGTGCTCGGCCACGATCCCCGCGAGCGCCAGGTCGTGGGTCTCCCACCCGGGGCACTTGAGCTCGAGGATCCACTCTTCGCGCTGGCTCGGGATCACGGCCCCGTTGTCCGCGAGCCCGTCGAGCGACACCCGGGCCCACTGGCACCCGTCCATCTCCACACACACCGGGGGCGCCGTGCAGCGGGTCCGGGTCATGTACGCGAGCCGGGCCTCGGGCTCCATCAGCGAGCCCCGCCGCATGGCGAAGTTGGGGTCCCGCTCGGTCCCGTGGACCTTGGCGCGGAACACGGCCCCGCGGGTCGCGTCCTCGTAGGGCGAGAGGCCCAGGATGGCGGCGATGTCGGACCCGCCCAGGCCCTCCCGGCGCCACGCCAGCCACTCGGGCGAGCCCTGGTTGAGGTTCAGGCGCGTCATGGGGAGGAGCCCTCGGGCAGGGTTTCCGGGTGGGGCTCCGAGGTCACGAGGTACTGGAAGAAGTCCCACGCCTTCTGCACCTGCTCGTCGGTGAACAGGAACCCCTGGTAGGTGACACTGCCCTTCCGGGCGTGCCGGCCGAGGATCTCCAGGGTGACCAGGTGCAGGCCGTCTTTCTTGGCCCGCTCGACCTGCTCCTTCGGGTACCTCACGCCGGCACCGCCTCTCGGGCCTCGCGGGCCGCTTTGTTCGCCGCGCGCTTCGCGGCCCGGGCCTTTTTCTCTTGCACGCGCACCTCGCACTCGGCGTACAGCTTCGACCGCAGCGAGAGTCCCAGCTCGGGGAGCTGCAACCCGGGCGTGCCGTAGATCGCGCACGCCTCGGCGAGTTCGGCGCCCAAACCCTCGGCCCGGTCGCGGACCTCGGGCCAGGAGAGCCCGAGCTGGTGCAAGAGCGCGAGCAGGCCGGGCACGTCCGAACCCGGGGAGGCCGGGGCGCGGAGCGGGGCCGGGCGCGCCGGTGTGGGGTTAACGGGAGGTGAAGTCGGGGGTGGGGCAGGTGCATTCGTCGGGGCGCCCGCCGCAGACGAGGCACCATTCTTCGCCGAGGAAGGTGTGGGGGTCTCCGGCGGCGTCGCGCTCGTCGCTGGCGTAGGGTCCGGGCGCTGCTCACCCTCCTGTGCTGCGGGGGCCGTCGGCGCGGGCTGAGGTGCGGGCGCCTGTACTGGCGGGGGTGGGGGGTTCGCGGGCTTGCTGGCGGCCGGCGCGGTCGCGGCCTTCGCCCTGGCGACCGCGGCCGAGAACGCCTTGAACCCGTTGCCGGCGCCGTTGCCGACGTTCAACTCGCCGGAGAGCCCGTAGCGGTTCCCGGCCTCCCACATGGGCGAGGTGTCGAAGCACAGCACCCGCCGCATCTCGGCGCGGGCCTTGGTCTTGCCGCTCTCGGTCTCGTAGGTCTCGCTGCGGAAGTGCCCGAAGGCGATGATGTCGGACCACTTGTGGGTCAGGTCCCACAGCTTGTCCTGGCAGGCCGGCTGGTACTTGTCGTAACCCTCTTCCTGGGTCGGGTCGTCGAACTTCTTGACCCGCGTGTGGGCCAACAGCACGACCGACATCTTCCGCCGCGAGCGGAGCGCGTCGAGGTCCTGGAGGAGTGCGAGCCACTCGATCCGGCACAGCTCCCAGCCCTTGCCGTAGCTCGCGAACTTCTGCGCCGAGCCGTTGAACTGCGTCTTGCGCACGTGCTCCTGGCACAGGATTTCGGCCCCGTTGCACGTGTCGATCACCAGCGCCTTGTGCGGGTGTTCCTCTTCCGAGAGTTCCTTCACGGCTTGGCGGAGCGTGGCCCACGTGGGCGGGGCCTGTTCGTCGTAATCGAAGTGCGCCGTCGGCGGCACCCGGCCGCCGGAGATGAGCTCGAGCAGGCCGGTTTCGCCGCGGGTCATGAAGAAGATCGCGCCCGGGGCGTGCGCGAAGAGCGAGGACTTGCCCCACTTCTCCCGGGCGTAGATGAACACGCGGGACGGGAGCGCCTGAGCGGTCGTGGAGACACGCGACAGCAAAGAACCCACAGCAGCACCTCGGCTACAGGAATCGAAAACCGGGGTGCCGGCGGCACCCACACACACACAGAACCAGGGCACGGGAGTCGAACCCGGCAGCCGACCCGTTCTCCGCGCCGCGGTGAGGAGTGACGCGCACTCCCGCGGCTGGTCGTCCTGGCGAACTCCCGGGCGGGCCTGTCAGCCCTTGTAACCGCCCGGGAATGGTCTCACGCGGCCTCGGGCACCAGTCCCGCGATCCGGTTCACCGGGGCCGCGACCTTCACCGGCCCGGCCACGGTGCCCAACTGGGCGCGCTCCGCCTCGGTGAGGGTCGCCAGCAGCAGGTCCGTGGGGATGTTGTTTGCCGCCATGAACTCCACCAGGCCCGCTTGGGTGATGCGCCGGAACCTGCTCCCGGGCACGCGGAACCCCTTGAGCTGCCCGTTGTCGAAGCAACGGATGATCGTCTGCTGCGAGACCCGGCACAGGCGGGCCGCCTCGCCTGTCGTGTACACTCCGGGGAACTTGGACACGGTCACTCTCCTTGTGGGGGTAAAGAATCCGTTCACTCAGGACGCGCCGCCGTCGTGGCTCTCGGGCCACTGCGCCGGATCGGCGCTCACCTCGATCCGCTCCGTCGGCGACTCGGCCGCGGGCGCCGAGCCCAGGTCGACCGCGCCCGAGTCGCGGGGCGCGTCGAGCCCCTGGAGCCGGGCCTCGGTCTCCAGCTCGGCCGTCCACGGCACGACGGCCTCGATCGGCGGGATTGGACCCGTGGGCACCCAGGGCGGCACGACGGCCGTCGTGGCCGTTAGCGCCGTCCACACCCGCTCCGCTTCCCTGATCTGCTCGACGTTCTCCTGTTCGGCCCCGCGCCGGGCGCACTCGGCTGCGGTCCGCCGGGCCACGTCCTGCTTAATGTGCCGCAGGTGGTGCAGCTCGATGGCGTTCAGCTCCGCGAGCGTGCAGCACTCCAGTGCCTGTAGCGCCAGCCGCATCTCGCGCGTGGCCGGGGCGTCGGGTCGCAATTCGGGCATGGGTCGCACCTCCAAAAGCCAGCACGGCGGGCGGGAAACGATCCCGCCAGCGCCCCGGGCCGGAACCCCCGAGGCGCCCCCTCCGACAGGTGCGCCGCACCGCGGTTCGCCGCCCCGGATGCCCCAGGGCCGGCCCGACCACCGCAAGGCCGCGCTGCTCTCCGCGCGTTGAGTCACGCCAGCAGGTCCGGCGTTCACCCTCCCAGCCGCTTCCCTGCGGGTGGCTCCAACGCCCGGCGGGGCGGTCACTGTGACGCCAAGGATCTTTCAAACCCGTTGAAAGGCCTGGCGCACTTCTCGCGTTACCGGAGGTAACGTGTAGGGCCTGATAATCACCCGCGGCGTAGCGCCGCAGAACCCGCTGATCCGTGCCCCGCCGGGCGTGTCTCGTTACTGCCGGTAGATCCCCAGCCGGCCCCGGATCTCGCCCTGGAACCGGGACGCCTCCGCGGTCATCCGGTGCAACTGGTCGCGCTGACGCTCCACCACCTCTCTCAGCTCCGCGTTCTCCGCGTCCTTCTGCCGCTCGCGCTCCAGCACCTTCGCCAAATGGTCGGCCAGCTCGCCGTCCCCGACCTCGCGCCGGAACTCCCGCACCACGCCCGCGACCCACACCCAGACGCCGACCCCCGCCCCGAGCAGCACCAGGCCGCCCAGCACGCCCAGCCCGTTAAGCAGCAGCGGGTTCATCGCCCCGGCCCTCCTGTTTGTTTGCCGTCTCGACGGCCAGCGCCAGCAGCGCGATCAGCTTCTCCGCCTCAGCCACCGTCAGGAGCGGGAGCGCATTGTTTCCGCACCCCACCCGGATCACCGCCCCCGGCCGGGCGTACAGGCCCCGGCGGCTCTGCTCGCGCTGCACCGTCACATAGGGCGGCGTGAACGGCTTCGGCGGGAACGGCACGTGGTCCCATTTGCGTCCCATGCTCCGACTCCTTCGCGTTCGCAGGTTACCCGGACCGGGGCCGTCGAAGCTCGCGGGGAGGGTGTTCACCCGCGCGCCGCCGACACCGCACGCTCCGGTGCGGGCCGCCCTCCGCGGGGCGGCACCCCGGCCCGGTGGTCAGCGCCACCCGGGGAGCCGCGGCCGTCGCCCATTCGGCTGCACGGCTCACCCGGGGGCTGGTCGGTCAGGTGCGGGCGCCCGCACCTCATGCGTCCTCACAACTCGCCAGGAACTCGCGCAACTGCACCCGCGAGTACACGACCTTCGCGGTGCCCTTGATCCGCTTCCGGCGCCATCCCTCACGCTTGCGGAGCACCTTGAACATGCTCTCGCTCACGCTCAGAAACCGGGCGGCGCGCCGCTCGTCGAGGCCGCCCGCTCGCCAAATGTTGGGGGGTGCAGCCGGATACATGTCAGGAGCCCTCGCCGGTTGCAGTTTGGGCCACTTCACCAGGTGCAGCGGTGAAAGTCTTCGAAATGGCCGCATCCAGCGCTGGGCCGCAATGCCGCTCAAATGCTGCCTGAATCGACTCATCTCCATGCACGGCAAGCAGCCGAAGCTGTTTGTGTCGCTCAGCGTTTACTTTCAGGCTCTTGAGCTCTTCTTCCGCTGTTTCCATCGGTACGCCTCTCGGTACATCCGCTCTTTTCAGCGGACGTGTAGAAATAATTAACCGATGGAAATATCCGCGTCAAGTAGAAAATTGGAATCTGTAACGAGCGAAGGGTAGATACAAGCGGGCGGCTGCAACAGAATAGACGGCGTGCCCGCGGATTAACCGAAGGGGCGATCATGGCGGTGATCGATATGCCGAAGACGCCAAAACAGGTGCCCGAGGTCAAAGAAGACCCGGATGCTGTAACCACCTGGAAGTGCTACCAGAAGAACGCAAAGGTGCTTCGGTTAATTGGAGCACATCTAAACATGAAGCAGGAAGCTGTGCTTGCTTTGTTTAGCGAGGACTTCGAGAACTTTCTAGCGACGATTGAAGCTCAGCGGGACGCCGAGCGGAAGAAGAGGTGAGCCCTGGGTTTTCTAGGACCAATGTGCGAATCAGTTTGCCGTATCGCCGCACAATTACTGTTACAGTGTCCAAATCAGGTATGAGCTTGAGCCAATAAGCTAGCTCCTCTTGTTCGTACAACGCTGCCGCGCCGCCAGCCCCGAGGAGCCCCGTGAGTGCGTCCATCGCACCGCGTAGATCTCCGGCTTCGATCAGCGCGATCAACTTCAGTTTCGTTTCCGCGTCCACGGCAGCTCTCCCGATACTGTTCTTGCGTACACAGTATCAGACTCTACTCGCCGGTTTTGGTTCCGGGAAGTGGAAC
>DASWYH010000372.1:0-4753 GCA_036405095.1 Gemmata sp.
GCCCCGGGCGCCCCCGCACCGGCCGACCCGGGCGCGGCGCTGGTCACCTTTTTGCAGTCGGCATCGGCCCCGGCGGTGGAACTCGCGGTGGCGCTTTCGGGCACGCCGGTCATCACCCTGCCGGTGATCCGGCTCCTGGCCGAAACGCTCTCCGCGGCGGCCGGCACCACGACCCAGGCGGAGGTGTGGCTCGGCGGCCTGTTGGAGGTGGTGCCGGAAACGGCCCGCGACGCCGACCCGGACCGGATGTGCTACACCTTCCGGGGTGACACGGGCGAGCGGCTGGAGCGGGTGCTGACGCCCGAAAAGGCGCAAGACATCCAGGACCGGGTAACGGCCTACTTCGAGCGCGAGGGCGGGTGGGGCCGCAAGGCGCTCCGGACGCTGCGGGCCATGATCGAAGAGCCCGCGACCTCGTCGGGCGGCGAGCACCTCGGCAAGACGTTCGCGCGCATCGCCGCGCGGTTCGTCCGCCGGCACCGGGGCACCCGGCTCGACCAGCTCCTGACCACCTACCAACAGAACCCAGAGGCGGGCCTCGACCTGCCGGCCGGCACGTCCGACGCCGACCTCGTCGCCCTCGCGGAGCGGGCACCCGCGCTCGCCATAACTGCGCTCCGGGTCCGGCTCCGCGCGCCGCTGACCGCCCGCGGGTGCGTCGATTTCGCCGCCAGCCTTCCGAACCTGACCCGGCTCGACCTCTCGGACTCCGAAGCCCTTTCAGACGACGACCTGCACCTGATCGCGGCGCGGCTGCCGGCCCTTCGGCACCTCGTCCTCGGGCGCGCCGAGGAGGTGACCGGTGCGGGGCTCGCGGCCGTGGCCGAGGCGCTCACTGGGCTGCGCACGCTTGTGGTCGAGGCCTGCTCGCAGGTTACGTCGCTGCCGGAATCGTTCCAGGGACTGACGCACTTGCGGGAACTGCGCCTCCGCCGCGCGCGCCTGTCGGTACTACCCGAGTGGCTGGGGCAGCTCTCTCAGTTGCGGGTGCTCAGTTTCTCCGGCAACCGGTTGTCATCGTTGCCCGATTCGCTGGGCCAACTGACCGGGCTCCAGACGCTGTCCCTCTCCAGCAACCGGTTGTCGTCGTTGCCCGATTCGCTGGGCCAACTGACCGGGCTCCAGACGCTGCACCTCGACAACAACCAGTTGCCGTCGGTGCCCGAGTCCCTGGGCCAACTGACCGGGCTCCAGGCGCTGCACCTCGACAACAACCAGTTGCCGTCGGTGCCCGAGTCCCTGGGCCAACTGACTGACCTTCAGACGCTGCACCTCCGCAACAACCAGTTGTCGTCGTTGCCCGAGTCCCTGGGCCAACTGGCCCACCTTCAGCGACTGCACCTCTACAAAAACCAGTTGTCGTCGTTGCCCGATTCGCTGGGCCAACTGACCGGGCTCCAGACGCTGCACCTCTCCGGGAACCCGCTGAACCCCGAACTTGCGGCGGTTTACAAGCAGGGCACTTCCGCCGTTCTGGCGTACCTGCAGACGGCCACGTCGATTGTGCTGAACGAGGCCAAGCTGGTGCTGGTCGGCGAGGGCGAGGTCGGCAAGAGCAGCCTGCTCGGGGCGCTTCGCGGTGACCCCTGGGACGACTCCCGCGCGACCACACACGGGATCGAGATCAAGCCGGTCGTTGTGACCGCCCCCGACACCGGAACCCCCATCACGCTCAACGCCTGGGACTTCGGGGGCCAGCGCGTGTACCGCCCCACGCTCCAACTGTTCTTCAGCGCCCCGGCCCTGTACCTCGTGGTGTGGAAGAGCCGCGAAGGGCCGCTGACCGGGCAGGTGAAAGAGTGGATCAAGCTGGTCAAGTACCGCGCCCCGGAGGCCAAGATCTTCGTCGTCGCCACACACGGCGGCGGCGCACGCGAGCGCCCGCCCGTCATCGACCATCAGGAGATCTGGGACCTGTTCGGCACAGGCACCGTCGCGGGGTTCTTCAACGTCGAGAGCCGGCCGGCCGAGGAGAGCGGAACCGGAAGGGGCATTGCGGAACTGCGCGACGCCATCGCCCGCGTGGCCGCCGCGCTGCCCGGGGTGGGGCGCACCGTTCCGCGGTCGTGGCGGAAGGCGCGCGCGGCCATGCACCGGATCGCGAGCCCGTACCTGTCGCTGGCCGAGGTGCGGGAGACGTGCCGCGCGTGCGGCATGGACGCACCCGGGGCCAACCTGTTCGTCTCCGTCTCGCACCAGCTCGGGCACCTGATCCACTACGCACACGACCCGGTGCTGCGCGACATCGTGGTGCTCAAGCCGGACTGGCTCGCCACCGCCATCAGCTTCGTACTCGATGACAAGGAGACGCGCGAGCGGAACGGGCTCGTGAGCGCCGCCCGGCTGGCGTACCTGTGGAACGACCCGGCGCGCCGGCCAGAGTTCCGCTACCCGGCCGATAGCCACCCCTTCCTACTGCGGCTGATGGAGCGGTACGACCTCGCCTACCCGGTGCCCGATGTGACCGACGCGTACCTGATCGGCCAGCTCGTGCCCGACGTGCGCCCGGAGGGCACGCTCGCGCGCGTGTGGCCCGCGGTCGGTGAGGGCCAGAGCACCCCCGAACAGGTGCAAGTGTGCAAGATCGTGGTCAGCAGGAACCGGTCCGCGGCGGCCGAGGGGCTGCTGTACCAGCTCATCGTCCGGCTGCACAAGTACTCGCTCGGCCGGGCCGAGTACGCCAACAGCGTTCACTGGCAGCGCGGGGTGGTGCTCGAAGACGCCTACGGCTCGCGGGCGCTGCTCGAACACGTGGGGAACGACATCCGCATCACCGTCCGGGCACCGTACCCCGAACGGTTCCTCGCGGCGCTTACCTTCGAGGTGAAGCACCTGGTGGAATCGTTCTGGAAGGACTTGCGGTGCCTAGTCATGGTTCCCTGCCTGAACCCGAAGAAGCGGGTGCCCCGGTGCGCGGGGCTGTTCGAGGTGGAGGCGCTCCTCGAAAGTAGGCGCCGCCACTGGCCCGACCAGCCGTGCCCGGTGTGCAACGAGTGGCAGAGCATTGAGGAACTGCTGCGGAACGCCCCGGCCGCGCAGCCCGACCCGCTGACGGCGCTCCTTGAGGACGGGTTGGGGGACGTGAAAGCGGCGGTCGCAGCGCTGGGGGCCGCCGGTGGGCAGCGGCACGCGGAGCTGATCGGGCGGTTCGATCAGGCCGACGCCACGGCCGACGCACGGGACAAGGCGCAGGCGCTGCGGGTGGAGGCCGCTTACGATCGACTCATGCACGCGCTGGTGGACGAGGCCAAGGAGGGGCCGCGGCTGTTCCACCTGGAACCGGTGAACCCGGGCTTCTTCGATCTGCGGAGCTGGGTGAGCGAGCGGTTCCGGATCACCCTCTGGTGCGAGCACGCGCGGCTCCCGCTCCCGGTGGTGAACGCCCAGCTCGGCACGCCGAACGAGGCGGCCGGGGTGTACGAGGTGACGATACCGCGCCAGTGGTTGACGACGTCGGCGCCCTACCTGAAGGGTGTGGGCACGGTGCTCGGGCTGGTGGTGCCGCTGGCGGGGATCGCGGCGGTGGCCGTCACCGGGGCCGCTTTCAAGCTGCTGGAGCGGCAACTCGACGCCGGCCGGAAGGTGGTGGACTCGGTTCTGCGGAGCGCGGAGCCGCCCTCCGGCGGTGGCCCTCCGGATCACCGGGCGCTCGCGCGGGGCGCGGGGGTGGCCGGGGCTGGGCCGGCGCTGCGCCAGTTGCACGCCTGGCTGAAGGAGAAGGACCCGGGGTTCGGGGGCCTGGTGCGGGTGCTGAACACGCGAGGCGAGTTCCTGTGGGTCCACCCACACTTCGCGGCCGAGTACTGAGGCCCGGTGCCTTTCTCCTGGGACCGCGGCCGTCCCGGCCGCCGCTTCGCGCGGGGTGTTGCAATTCGGACCCACCCACCGCCCCACCACCCGCACACCCGGCCGACGGGACGGCTGAGTACTGAGGCCCGGTGCCTTTCTCCTGGGACCGCGGCCGTCCCGGCCGCTGCTTCGCGCGAGATTGTTGCGACCCGGACCGGTCGTGAGCTATCACACACCCGGCACCGTGTTCAAGAACGCCGTCCCCGCTAGCTCGGCGGCGGTTGCTGGCCGGCCCGGCGGGCGCGCTCGGCCGCGACGAACCGCTCGAACTCCTCGTCGGAAGTCCCGGCGGCGACCTCGGCGAGGTGCTTCGCCTTCTGCGCGTCGGGGAGCCCGGCGACGGCCTGGGTGATCTTCTCGGGGCTCTGTTGGGCGGCCTTCTCGAGGGCCCGCTCCTGGATGAAGTTCATGTCGGTCACCTGATCGAGGAACTCGCGGTTGTTCGGGTCCTGGGCGTAGGAGCTGACCAGGTCCAGCACCGTCTGGTGCTCCGCCGGGTTCGCCTGGGCCAGCTTCTTCAGGTCGTCCACCAAACGGGCACGGGCCTGCTTCTCCACCAGCTCGTGGTAACCCGGCACCGTGTTCAAGAACGCCGTCCCCGTTAGCTCGGCGGGGCCGCGGGGGGCTGGCGCTGGGCACGAATCCAAGCGGCCACCTCGGGCGGGTACGCCTTCAGCGCTTCGTCGGGGAGCGCGGCGAGCAGGCTCCCGGCGGCCTTCGCCTTGTGCTCGTCGGGGAGCCCGTCGGCGACCTCGGCGAGGTGCTTCGCCTTCTGCTCGTCGGGGAGCCCGTCGGCGACCTCGGCGAGGTGCTTCGCCTTCTGCGCGTCGGGGAGCCCGGCGACGGCCTGGGTGATCTTCTCGGGGCTCTGTTGGGCGGCCTTCTCGAGGGCCCGCTCCTGGAT
>DASWYH010000373.1:0-2327 GCA_036405095.1 Gemmata sp.
TCAAACAGCTCATCAACGTGAAGTACATGTCGCTGGTCAACCTGCTCCTCAACGAGCCCCTGTTCCCCGAGTTCCCGATTTCGGCGGACCGCTCGGCGGAGATGGCGGGCCACGTGCTGGGCTGGCTCAACGATCCCGCGCGCCGGCACGAGGTGGTGAACCGCCTCATCGCGCTGCGGGACCGCGCGGCGGTGCCCGGCGCGTGCGACCGGGCCGCCGCGTTCTTGCTCGGAGGGGCGGAGCAGCAGGGGCTGCTCCGCGCCGCCTGACACGCGAACCCGCGGACCGCGTGAGAAAACAAGTTCCCAGCAGATTAAATAAAACAGCCCAGAACGGAACATTGAAGAGCACGGACAGCTGCCGCTTATTCTAACGCGCGGCATTTCGTTTGGTGTAAATAAGCGTCCTTGTTGATGCCCGAAGACGCCGCGAATGCCTTTCCGGGCGCCGCGCGCACCCAACCGTGCCGTGGCCCGGCCCCGACCTCGGCCCGGAGGTCGGGCGCGCCGCACCGGCGTTACGGTTTCACGAGACCTGCGGGCACGGCGGACGAGTTCTTCCCTTGCAGCTTCGTGAGTTCCGCTTGCGCGAGGTCCGCGTGTCGCGTGTTCGGGCACAGCGCCATCACCTTCTTCAGGCACGACACCGCTTCCGCGCTCTGCCCCTTCTGCGCCCACGAATCGGCCAGCGCCATGTACATCGCCGCGGTGCGATCGTTCATCTGCTCGCACGCCTTCGCGAGCCGCTCCGGGTTCCCCTTGATGTCATTCAGGAGGGCGCCGGCGGCCTTGGCCTCGGGCAGTTCGGAGTACGCCAGCGCAAGCTGTTCGCACTTCTGCATACAGTCATAAAGGCGCCCGGCGCGGAAATCGTCCCGCGCCACTGCGAGCAGGTCCCGCGCGACCCGGAGGCGCCGCTCCTGGAGAACTTCGGACTTGTCGGTGAGCCCCGCGAGCGCGGTCGCGGCGTCGGCGGCGGCTTGCGTGCCCGCAAAGGTCCGCACCGCGTCCGCGAGCGCGTCCACCGCCTCGGCGGTCCGCCCCCGCTGTTCGAGCTGCTTCGCCCCGGCGACCTTACCGGCCGCGACCCGCTCCACGTCCGCGAGGAGCTGTTTGGCCTTCGCCCCCACGGGCTTATCGCCCGCCTCCCGCGCGATGCCCTTGAGGAGCGAAACCGCGCGCGGGTAGTCGCTCGCCGCGAGCGCCTTCGAGGCCTCGTTGAAGTCCCGCGCGGCCCAGTCCGAGGTGCTGACCGCGGTCACCGTGCGTTTCATCTGCTCCGCGAGCCGCTCGGTCTCGATGTAGCCCTCAATGAAGGCGTGGATCTTCCCGTCCGGCGCGGCCAGGACCGTGGTGGGGTAGAGCTGGACCTTCAGAGCTTTGGCGAGCTCGGGGGACCGGGTCGCGTCGAGCTTGAGGGGGACGAACCCGGTCGCCAGCATCGGGGCGAGAGCCGGATCCCGGAGCGGTCCGGCTTCGAGCTTGCGGCAGTAGAAGCAGTTGTCCGTCCCCACCACGATGAGCAGCGGGAGCCCCTTGTCTTGCGCCTCCTTGCGGGCCGTGTTGTAGTCCGTGTGCCACGTGATCTTGGGCACGGCCGCGGGCCGCCCCGGCTGCGCGACCGCCGGGAGCGCGGGCCACAGCGCCGCGGCGGTTACGAGCGGGAACAGGACACGCAAGCGCGCATCGGGACAGTACATGAAGCGAACCCCTGGTGCAACCGACATTTGAAAGACCACGTGGGCGCAAAAACAAACCCACCGCGCGACCCGAGCCCGCGCACCGAACTCTACGCTCGCCCCGCTTTCCCTGCGTGGTCCGCGGGCACCTAGGCCCGGGGGTGAGCGCTCTGGTAGCTCTTCTGGAGGCGCTGCGTGGTCACGTGCGTGTACACTTGTGTCGTCGCCAGGCTCTTGTGCCCGAGCAGCTCCTGGACCCCGCGGATGTCGGCCCCGGCGTCGAGCATGTGGGTCGCGAAGCTGTGCCTCAACGTGTGCGGGCTGGTGCGCGGGTCGAGCCCCGCGGCCCTCAGGTGGCCCGCCAGCAGCCGGCCGACGCTGCGAGTGGTCAGCCGGCCGCCCTTGTTGTTCAGGAACACCGCGTCCGATACTTTGCCGGTTCGGGCGAGCAGGGCCGAGCGGTCCTCGAACCACGTCGTGAGAGCGGCCACTGCGTCCGGCCCCAGGAGCGCAAGGCGCTCTTTCTTACCCTTGCCCCGAACCGTGATAATACCATCGTTCAGGTCGACGCTCAAAAGGTCGAGCCCGACCAGCTCAGAAACGCGGATCCCGGAGGCGTAGAGGGTCTCCAACATGGCACGATCGCGCC
>DASWYH010000374.1:0-1718 GCA_036405095.1 Gemmata sp.
GGAATCAGGTTACTGTTCGGGCCGTTGCCCATCCCCGGCGGGATGTACATGCGGTCGCCCGCACTGCTCGCGCTCGTGGTCAAGGCTGCGTACAGGTTATCCTGTTCGAGGTACGGCAGGATGAACGCCCCCCAACCCCAGTTGTTGTTATCATCGTTGTACTGGCCGACCGGGAGGTGCTGGTATGCGTCGTTGAAGCTGTGCAGCGCGAGGCCGATTTGTTTGAGGTTGTTCTGGCAGGACATCCGGGCCGCGGCTTCACGGACCTTCTGGACGGCAGGGAGGAGCAACCCGATCAGGATCGCGATGATGGCAATCACGACCAGCAGCTCGATCAGCGTGAAACCACGCCGCGAGCGCGTTTGGGGAGAGAGCATTTAATCTCCAAACACCCGACTCGGGAGAGAAAGAGAGAGTAATAGCGGAGCTGGTGGTGGGAAGAGTCGGACGAAACCCACCGGCCATTATGTATTAACATCGCAGGAAGGATACGTGAAGTCAAGGGAAGACGTATTACGCTCGTGTCTCTCATACTATTCCCACAATACCCTAATACTCCACAGCTCGTGCCGGTTCGGTCAGGGAAAGGTGCCGCGTTCAGTGATACCCTCAGGGTTACATGGCGCACGACGACGTATTGACTCCGACGGGGCACATCGGCGAGTTGACCTCGTGAGTTACTTCAGTTTCGCGAGTTCGCGCGCAGGGCGCGGGTCGCGTGGTTCGATTTTCCCCGCGACCCGAAACTGTCGCTCGGCGCCGGCCCGGTCGCCGGTAGCCGCGAGCACCTGACCCAGCGCCAAGCACATCTCAAACTCACCCGGGCTCAGCGCGAGCCCCTTCTGGAGCGGTTCGAGCGCGCCCTTTGGGTCCCCCAGGTTCTTCAGCGACAGCCCCCAGAACAGATGGGCCTGCGCGTGATCGGGCTTCAACTCGACTGCCTTGCGGGCTTCGCCCGCCGCTTCGCGAAACAGCAGCGCCGCTTGTCGGGATGCGGGATCCGCCACCCACAGCGGCTCGGCCTTGTTGAACAGCGCCAGGGCCAGCGTGTACCGTGCTCTGGGGTCGCTGTCGTCCACGCGGACGGCCTCCCGAGCCCGCGCGATTGCCCGATCGAGGTCGCCGGCCCGGAGCAGGTTCACCGCCGCACTGGCCAGCGCCCGGCACCGGCTTCCCGCACTCGTGCCGGGTTGCTCGACCTGCTGAGCGTACAGTTCGGCGGCTTCGCGGAACCGCCCGTCGCGCACCAGCAGATCGGCCCGACGGGCGAGCCCGCGGGCACCGACCAGGAGGTTCACCACCTTATCGAGAAACGGATCGGGCCAGGGCGGATCGGTGTCGAGCGCGCCCGCTTCGGCCTCGAACTGACGGGCCGCGTCCGTATCCCCGCGGGTGCGCGCGAGCCGGGCGAGGTGTGCGGTGGCTTGCCTCCGACACGAGGGGTGCTGTCGCGCCTTTGTAAACCGCGCCTCGGCGTGCGGGACCTCGCCCCGCGCCAGGGCGACCATCCCGAGCCCGAACTCGGCCCGCTCGGTACCCGGGACCGCCGCCAGTTCTTCCGCGAACAGCGCCGCCGCCGCGTCGGTCTCGCCCCGCTCCAGTAGCGTTTCTGCGAGCGCGAGCGCACAAGCCGATCGGTATTCGGGCTTCGTGCGGGCGAGTTCGTGCGCGGTGCGGAGCAACGATACCGCCCGGTCCGGATCGGCCCTCAGAGCGAT
>DASWYH010000375.1:0-7945 GCA_036405095.1 Gemmata sp.
CAGCCCTGGCGCCCACCTCAAGTGGGGGCCGAACCACAGACGCGGTGCCACCACCGCCGTCCAGCGGGCCTTCACCTGGGCGGAAAAGATCAGGCACATTCCGAAGTCGCCGTGGTGTCGAGAAGCCGCCCGCGAAGCGCCGTGAGCAAGTGCTCACACGGGCGGGTTTCGACGGACTGCTCGCCCGCATCCAGGAGCCGTGCTTCCGTGACGTGCTCGAGTTTTGCTGGGAGACCGGCTGCCGGGTGCAGGAGGTCCGCCGGATCGAGGCCTGTCACGTCCGCCTCGACCGCCACAGAGTCGAACTCCCGCCCGCCGAGGCGAAGGGGAAGAAGCGGTGGCGGTTCATCTCCATGACGCCGGCGGCCGAGGCGATCGTGGTGCGGCTGCTCGGCACGTACGCGTCTGGCTTGCTGTTCTTGAACGCGGACGGGAATCCGTGGGGCGCCCAGAACTTCAACAACCGGTTCTGTAGGCTCCAAGCCACACTCGGCCGCGAGGAACTGGTCCGTCGCAAATGGGCACTCGACCCGGTCGAAGTCGAGAAACTCGCCGCGACGCTCCCGCCCACTCGCCGTGAGAACGGCCGCACGGTCACGGGATCACGCTGCAGGTCGTCAAGCCGGATCGCAAGAAGAAGGTGAAGAAGGCGCAAAAGGGGAAGGGGAAGAAGAAGGGGTTCGTGCTGGTGCCCCGGCGCTGGGTGGTCGAGCGCTCGTTCGCCTGGATGGGCCGGTTCCGCAGACTGGCCCGGGGTTACGAATGCTTGTTCGAAACCCTGGCGGGATGGCACTGGGTTGCTTTCGTGGTTCTTCTGCTCCACCCGTGGGGCTCAATTACGGACTTGGGTTCATAACAGGCGCCAGGAGCCGCTTCTGGAACTCGGCCGACATGCCGATGCGCTCGAAGCTGGAGCGCGTGACGATGATGCCGTCCCAGCCCCCGGGGGCGATCTTCGCGGTCAGGAACTTCTGCTTCTCCTTGGTGAAGTCTTCTTTGCTCGCCACCAGGATGCGGGCATTCGGTAGAGCTGGAGCCACTCGCGGGAGAACTGCTCTGGCATGTGGTTCGGGCAGGCGACCATGGGCTTCGTGATAATCCCCGCCTGCTTCACCGTGTCGTTTACCAAGTCGCTCGCCGACAAAGGCATCCGGGTGAGTGCGGTCGCGCCGGGGTCGGTGTGGACGCCGTTGATCGTGACCACCATGCCGCCCGAAAAGGCGACGTCGTTCGGCGGCGACGTGCCGCTCGCCCGCCCGGCCCAGCCGGCCGAGCTGGCCCCGACGTTCGTCTACCTGGCGTCAGCCGGGGCCAGTTACGTGACCGGCGAGGTGTTCGGGAACACGGGCAGGAAGTCGCCGTTCTGAGTCACCCGGCGAACGCCCGCCGGGCCGCGTCCAGGCGCACCGTTTCGATCCGCTCCCGCTGCTCGTCCGCCCGCTGGATGAGCGCGTCGTAGTCCGGTCCGCTGGCGGCGGGAACGACCTTCAGCGCCCGCCACAGCGCCCCCTTACCGTGGGTCCCGATGGCGACCGCTTCCAGGGATTCGAGCAACTTGAGCCGGCCGCCGGAGAGGTCGTCCACCGCCATCTTCAGCCGCGCGAACTTCTCCGCCACCCACGCAGCCGCCTGCCGGGGCGCACTCGGGGTTGCTCCCAGGCGGGCGATCAGCGCCTCCAGCTCCTTGCGATCGAGTTCGATGTCGCGGCGGAGGTCCGTCAGGAACGGGGCCAGGTCCGGGTGCGTCCGCTCCAAATGCTCGATCAACTCAAGCGCGGCGGTTGACCCGGACAGGTGGTCGTTGAGGTAAGTTGCGAGTTGCACGGCCGCCTCCCGGTTGGTGCCCAATCACAGTCTCCGTTACCTACCGCAGCGGTGTGCCCGGCCGGGTGCCCTCGACCGAACCCCGCGTCGATGTCGCCCATGTCCGAGTTCACATCCCGCGGGTATTCCGCGATGCGGCATCGGTCCGGACGAATTCGCCGAACGAGGCGTTGTTGCGGGGATGGCTGTCGGTGCGAGTTTGGAAGGCCACTGCCGCCTCTTTGAGGCTGGTAACACGCCGAAGAGGCTTTCTTGAAGCAGACGCCGTGCCGGTCTCACCCGCTGCCACCCGTGCGTGTGGCCGGATGTTCGGCACAAGTCACGCGACTGTGTCGCCGCTCGCGCCATCCGGCACCGCGATTGCAAATCCTAACATTTGACCCGCACCTCGGTGCATCGCCCTTGCACAACCGGCCTGTACACAACAGGAGAATCCTCATGGCGACCGCAACGCTCAACAACCCGACCGACCGCACTCACGCCGGCGAGGCCGAGCAGCACTCCGAGGGACGGGTGGCTCGTGGGATCGAGCACTACACCGCGCAAGCACCCTCCGACTGGTTCCTCTGGGCCGCCGGCGCGTCGATCCTCGGGTCGCTCACGCTCCACTGCCTCAACCGCAAGGAGGACGCGCACTTCGTGGGCCAGTGGGTGGCCCCGTTCATGCTCCTCGGGGTATACAACAAGATCGTCAAGGTCGCCGGCTCCGACCGCATACACGGCTCTTAACCACCGATGTGGCGCCCGGTGCCGACCCCGCCGGGCACAATTCTACACCCCACCATGTCGACCACTCCTGATTACGAGGCCTACCAGTCCTCGTTCCACAAAGCGTATCTGGCTCCTTCGTCGTTGAGCCGAAACAATGCCGATCGGTGAGTCCTGAATCGTTCCGGAGCGATCCGCCTTCTCGCTTCAAGTGAGGAGCGTTTCACGAACCCGGAAGAGAGCAATGGAAATCAAAAACAGCATCCTGCAAGCGGTTCAAGCTTACGCGTCTGTCTTCGGAGCTCAACCCGCAGCAGTGTGGGAGACCGCGAAGGAAGGTGCGCAGAAGGCGGCTGAGGTGTTGCCCGAGAGCCTGGAGCCGGTGAAGAACGTGCTCCGCAAGTACCCGGTTCTCGCGACCTGTGCGGTGCTGGCAGTCGGCGGCTGCTGAGGGCTCGCCTGCGCCCGCTCCCAAAGCTCGAAGCCGTTTCAACCAACGGGAAGTAGACGCGGAGTACATGCGGGTTCGGGTGGGCCTTACTCTTGGCCGTCGGCGCATCTGGTGCCCTGATGCGCGTTGACATTTGTCCTGCTGGCGAGTGCGCTGTCCGAATACCTCGCATCCGCGATGTGCCCACCTCCCGGCTCGCGATTTGAAGCCGGCCGCGGGTCCGTCGTTCTGAAGCCGCGGCCGCTCATGAATTCGCGGTAGTGCCAGTTCTGCCGCCGGCATCGGGCCACTCGTTAAAACTGTTTGCGAAAGCCCGGCCAACTTTTGAGGCACGGAACGTGCGCTGCGAACGTCCTCCTCGGCGCCTAATGGGGAGAAGGCATGCGCGGGACGGGACCGGTAACGATCGGGCGTGAGACGGTTTATGCATACTTCATGGAAGCCGGGCGGGCGCTCCGGCTGCGACTGTCGGCGGACGAGTGCGAGCGGTTCGATCTGTTCGAAGGGCGACAGATCCGCATCCGGTTCAACGGTCAGGAACCCGCGAGCGGGCTGGTAATGGCCGTGGCTCACGCCCCGCCGTTCGTGTGGGTGGAGGTCGAATTCTCTGGGGTGGTGAGCCGGGCGGGATGAGCCGGATGGAGTTTCACCACGCGCTCCACGGGCGCACGGTAGACGGACAAGCTCACCCGTCGGAACCGGATGTGCTCCTTCCCGGCGTCACGGAACCGGAACGCGACGGCCAAACGTTGGGGTAGAAGAGTGTGTTCGTGCCGCGTTTCACGCGGCGGAGGGAAGTGATGGGTGAGAAGTTCGACCGAACCGGCCGGAACGTGCGCCCCAAAACGGCCGAGCGGGGCAAACGGTATCTCTGCGCGAAGTGCCGAAAGCGAAGCCCGCGGCCGGTGCCTGGTCCGGCCCCGTGGTACTGCCAGAGATGCGCGCCGACGCCGGAGGCACCGCCGGGTTAAGTGTCCCGCAACTCGATCCACGTCGGCGCGTGGTCGCTGGTCTTCTCCCAGCTGCGGACGTCCCGATCCACACCGGCCGCCGTCAGGCGCCGTGCCGCCGCAGGGTTCAGCAGCAAATGGTCAATCCGCAGCCCGGCATTCCGCCGCCACGCCCCGCTCGTGTAGTCCCAGAATGTGAAGATTGACGTGTTCGGATTGAGGTGCCGCAGCGCGTCCGTCCACCCCTGAACGAGCAACTTGCGGTACGCCGCCCGGGGCTCCGGACGGAACAGCGCGTCTGCCTCCCACCCGGCCGGGTTGTACACGTCGAGTTCTTCCGGGATCACGTTGTAGTCGCCGGCCAGAACCACGGGGTCAGGCGAACCGACCAGTTCCGCCGCCCGCGCGGTGAACCGTTCGAGCCAGCGGAGTTTGTAGTCGAACTTCGGCCCCGGCGCCGGGTTCCCGTTCGGCAGGTATAGGCACCCGACGCGCACACCGCCGACCGTGCCTTCGAGGTACCGGCTGTGAACGTCGTCCGGTTCGCCGGGCAACCCGCGGCTGGTCTCGACCGGGGCACCGGCGCGGGCGAGGAGGGCCACGCCGTTCCACGCCTTCTGACCGTGCCAGATCGCGTGGTACCCGGCCTCCTTGAGCACCCCGGCCGGGAACTTCTCCTGAGCGGCCTTCAGTTCTTGGAGGCACGCCACGTCCGGGCGCGTTTCGGCGAGCCAGCGGAGCAGCACCGGCAGCCGGGCGTTCACACTGTTCACGTTGTACGTCGCGATCTTCATTCTTGGTTCCGTCCGGAGGCCAGTGTCGCGGTCCGGATCAACCGCGGTAGGCGGCGAGGTACGGGGCGGTCCGGCTGCGCGGCGCCCCGGCCACCTCGTCCGGGCGACCGGCCGCAACGATCCGCCCGCCCTCGTCGCCCGCGCCGGGGCCGACGTCGATCACCCAGTCGCTCGCTGCCACGACACGCAGGTCGTGTTCGACCACCACCACCGTGTTCCCAGACCCAACCAACCCGTCGAGTTGAACGAGGAGCCGCTCCACGTCCGCCGGGTGCAGGCCGGTCGTCGGCTCGTCCAGGACATACAGGGTCGTGCCGCGCTCCGCCCGCTGGAGCTCGGTGGCCAACTTGATCCGCTGCGCCTCCCCGCCCGACAACTCGGTCGCCGACTGGCCGAGCCGCAGGTACCCCAGCCCCACGTCCCGCAGCACGTCCAGCGACCGGCGGGCGGGCGGCTCGTCGGCCAGGAACTCTCGTGCCGCGTCCACCGTCATCCCCAGCACCTCGGCGATGTTCTTCTCCCGGTACCGCACCTCCAGAGTCGTGGCGTTGTAACGCGACCCGCCGCACGCCGGGCACGGCGAATACACGCTCGGCAGGAACAGGAGCTCGACCATCACGAACCCCTCGCCCGCACAGCTCGCGCACCGACCCTTGGCCACGTTGAACGAGAACCGCCCGGCGTCGTACTTCCGGGCCCGCGCCTGTTTGGTCGCGGCGAACAGCTTGCGGATGTGGTCGAACAGCCCGGTGTACGTGGCGAGGTTCGACCGCGGGGTGCGGCCGATCGGCTTCTGGTCCACCACGACCAGCCGCTTGATCCCCTCCGTCCCGCCCGCGAGCCGCCCACCGACCGGTGCCGTCGGCACCCGCTCCGGTTCCTCGCTCTCGTCCTCCGCGACCGGGGGGCGGTGACCGAGGTGGTCGGCCACCAGTTCCACGAGCGCCTGGCTGACCAGGCTCGACTTCCCCGACCCGGACACACCGGTCACGGCCGTGAGTGCCCCGAGCGGGAAGGCGGCGGCCAGGTTCCGCAGGTTGTTCCGGGTGACGCCCTCGAGCCGCAGCCACCCCTTCGCCGACCGGGGCTCCCGCGGCGGGGGGCCGGACTCGGGGAACAGGAAGGGACGGGTCTGCGACTCCGCGACCTGTTTTAGCCCCGCGGGCGGCCCGCTGTAGAGGACGCGGCCGCCGTGCTCGCCGGCCCCCGGTCCGACGTCCACGATCCAGTCCGCGTGCCGGACCACCTCCAGTTCGTGTTCGACCACGAACAGCGAGTTCCCCGCCGCCTTCAGCCGGTCGAGCGCGCGCAGCAGGGCCTCCGTGTCGGCCGGGTGCAGGCCCGCGGACGGCTCGTCGAGTACGTACACGACCCCGAACAGGTTGGACCGCACCTGGGTAGCCAGCCGCAACCGCTGGAGTTCGCCCGGCGACAGGGTCGGGGTGCTCCGCTCCAGCGTCAGGTACCCGAGCCCGAGGTCGAGCAGCAGGGCCAACCGGGCGTGAACGTCCTGGGCGATCCGCCGGGTGACCTCCGCCTTCTCCGGGTGGTCGGCGCGCTTCGCCTTTTCACCCTCCGCGAACGGACGGAACTGCGCCGCCAGCGTCTTGAGGGGCTCGCGGGACAGCTCGGTGATGTCGCGGCCGGCGAAGGTCACGGACAGGGCCTCGGGGCGGAGCCGTTTGCCCCGGCAGCCCGGGCAGTCGGTGCTCACCAGGAACGGGCTCACCCGCCGCTTCATGAGCGGGCTCTCGGACTTGGCGAAGGTCTCCAGCACGTACCGCCGGGCGCTGGTGAACGTGCCCATGTAGTCGTGCGGTTCCTTCCGCTTCTGCGCGCGTTTGACCTCTTCCAAGCTCTTATGCGGGTACACCGGCACCTGCGGCTGCTCGTCGGTGAACAGCAACCAGTCCCGGTCCTTCTTCGGCAGGTCCCGCCACGGCACGTCGATGTCAACGCCCAGGGCGGTGACGATGTCGCGCAGGTTCTGCCCCTGCCACGCCCCCGGCCACGCGGCGATGGCCTTTTCGCGCAGCGAGAGCGAGGCGTCCGGCACCATCGACGACTCGGTCGCGTCGTACACGCGGCCCAGCCCGTGGCAGCTCGGGCACGCCCCCTCGGGCGTGTTCGGGGAGAACGATTCGGCGTAGAGAAGCGGCTGCCCGCGCGGGTACTCGCCGGCCCGCGAGTAGAGCATCCGCAGCAGATTCGAGAGGGTGGTGACGCTGCCGACGGACGACCGGGTGGTCGGCGCCCCCCGCTGCTGCTGGAGCGCGACCGCCGGGGGGAGGCCGTCGATCGCGTCGACCACCGGTTGTTCGAGCTGATGGAACAAGCGCCGGGCGTACGGGGCCACGGACTCCAGGTACCGGCGCTGGGCCTCGGCGTAGAGGGTACCGAACGCCAGCGATGACTTGCCCGACCCGCTCACCCCGGTGAACACAACCAGCGCGTCCCGGGGCACGTCGACATCGACACTTTGCAGGTTGTGGGTGCGGGCCCCGTGGACCCGGACGCAACCGTAACGGTCCGTACCGCCCGTCGCGGCGGTGTGTTGTGGTTCGGCCCGTGTCATGACCCCGCCATCAAAGGAACAGCACACGCCATCGAGACGGTTCCCGGTGAGCCGGCCGCACTGGAATCGGCGTTCCGGTACCGACCGTTGACCCGTTCGTTCTATGGCCGGTTACCCGCCCACCGTTACTCAGTTCTTCCCAATAGCCGCCCCAGCCGTCAGAGGCACTTGAGGAACGCGGCAAGGTCCGCTTTCTCCTCTTGAGTCAGGTGCAGTTCGAGCACCAAGTTGAAAAACTCGACCGTGTCCTCCAGCGTCAGGCACCGGCCGTCGTGCAGGTACGGCGGGCTGTCCTTGAGGCCGCGCAGGGTGAAGCTCTTGATCGGCCCGTCGCCCGGTTCGTCCAGGAACCGCTCCAGGTGCAGGTCGTGCATCTGGTGGTCCAGGTAGAACGGCGCCGGGTGACACACCGCGCACTGACCTTTGCCGAAGAACAGCTTCTCGCCGCGCAGCTCCTGCTCCGTCGCGCCCTTCTTCGGGTCCAGCCGGCCCAGCAGGTTGAGCTTCGGCGCGGGCGGGAAGTCGAGCATGTTCTGTGCCTGCGCCATGTGCGGAATGTTGGTCCGCGGGATCTCCTGGAACCCTTTCTTCATGGCGCGGATGGAATCGCCGTTGAAGTAGGCGGTGCGCTGCTCGAACTCGG
>DASWYH010000376.1:0-14268 GCA_036405095.1 Gemmata sp.
GGGGGCGCCGTTGGTATCGCGCCCGACTCCAGGCACGGCGAACCGGGCGCGGCACCGGACCGCAGTAAAATACGCGCTTTGTGAACCGTCTCGCCGGTCCTCGCGGCCGGTGAACTTAATTGTTTTGGTACTACCGAGGGCGCTTGGGTGGCGGAGCCGTATTTCCCGGAGCAGGCCGTCGCGGTTCTCCGGGCGGCGCGGTACGACCCGGCCTCGCGGCCCGGCCTCGAACTGCTAAGCGGCTGTCTCGTCTGGGACGACGAGGGGTACTTGGAGTTCGTGCCCGTGTGCCGCTATCACGGTTGCACGGCGTGTTGGGAGCCGCTGCTGTTCCGGTCGTCGCTCATCCGCGGCCAGCCGGACGAGAATTGCCGACGGGGCTGGGAGGAGTTGCAGCGCGCCTGCCCGGATTGGCCCGGTTTCCGCCCCGAGCGGCGGAGCGCGTCACTGCGGGCCGAGTTGGAGCGGCAGCTCGCCGAGGAGCCGTAACGGCAGACCGAGCCGGGTGCCGCACCCGGCTCGCGCGATCGGCGCTATTCCTGGGCCGGTTCGCGATGTGCGCGGCCGGTGGGTTTGATGTTCGGACACAGGGGCTTTCGGTGAGCGATACCTGTCCGCACTGCGGAGCGAAACTTCCGTATGTCGTCGATGCGTTCTGCCCGGAGTGCCGTGAAGCACTCGCCGAACCACCGGAAGCCGAGAGCCGAGCCAGTCCGCCTGTGGCCGTGTCCCTCGGTGAGCCGCGCCCAGGTGCGGCCTCTCGCTCTCGGCACACCCGCCTGTTCGTGCTCACGTTCTACATCCTTGCGGTTGCGTGGGGTGTTCGGAGCGTTTGGTCCTGGGAGCCGTCAGTGCTGGACCGTGTCGTTCCCGTCGCATTCGCCGTTTGCTTGGGGTGGTGGGCGGTCACGGATGCCCGCCGGCGCCGGCGCCCGATTCCGGTTCTCTCCCGGCCGTGGTTCTTCCTGCTGGCACCGGTGGTGGTGCCGGGGTACGTCATCTGGAGTCGGCGCTGGTACGGGGTGGGATGGGTCGCACTGCACGCGGCCCTCGGGTATGGGGTCGCCCTCGCCGTCATGCACCTCATCGGGGTTATCGTGTTCGGGCGCGAGTGGCTTCGTGCCCTCGGGACGTAGCCGGACCCGCCGAACCCGGCCGTGTGATTCGGGACGCACCGCTCATCCGGTGATGGCGGGACCGGCGAGCGGTATGTTCGGCGGCGCAAGTCTAATAAGGCCATCCCCGCACACGGGTTACGACCGGAAATACGGTCGGGTTCTTGAGTTCGGTCCCGAAGTCGGGTACATTCCGTTCCGTGATCGATTGCGCGGCGTGATGAACCGGTTCTCACCGGCGCGATCTGATCCCTTGTTTAGCGGTGGAGAGCCGTTCTTGCTGCGGATCGCGTTCGACCTGGACGAGACACTGGGCGTTCCCCTGACCGACGGGCGGGGCATCGTCGGCTGGCAGATGCGGCCGGGATGCGCGGAATTGCTGGACCGTTTGCGCCTCGCATTCGAGTTGGTGCTGTGGTCGGTGAGCCCCCGTCGGTACGTGGACAAAGCTCTTGCGGCGGGGTTGGGGCGGTGGTTCCGCGAGTCGCACTCATGGGACGAGGTGCCGGCGGCATGGAAGGATGTGCGACAGGTGCGTGCCGACTGGCTGGTGGACGACAGCCCACACCACTCCCAAGCGGCTGCGGAGTTCGGATTGGCCGCGCGGTACATTGTGGTGCCGGCATACGGTAGCCCCGAGGACACGGCCGATCCGCTGGTGTGGGTCCGGTTGGTCGAGGCCGCTGTGCGGCAAAGGCACGCCGAACCCGGCGCTGCACCTGACACCGCCAGGTAGTTTGGATGGCATCGCTCCCTGGGACGGGGCGGTGCCGGTGAGCTGTTTGTTCGGAGGCGGAGACGAGCATGCGGCGCTCTCGATGGCTACCAGCGGGACTCGCGTTGCTCGTGGCCGCCACGGCGGTTGGGTACGCGCTCGTGGAGCGCACCCAGCCGACCCGTCCGAAGCTCGCCGTCCGGGACGCCTATCTGCTGGTCAGCGTCGAGGCGCCGCCGACATGGACCGAGCGCCACCGCCCGACGGTCACTTGGGAGGGCCGAGAGGTACGATTGCCGGTCGTGTTCCGGTATCGATTCACCGGCTCCCCCGGACCCGATTGGGGAGCGGTGCCCGAGGAGGCACGGCAAGCGTTGACGATCCGGGGCGTGGAATTCCCGGTGCGGACCTCGCCCCCAACCCCGTGCCGAGTGTCCAACGAGCCGGCGCTTGGCTTCATCCCCGAACAGGACGGGGCGAGGGAGCCGGCGCTATCGGTCGCCACGTGGGTGTCCGTGGGGCCGCCGGACCGGTCCTCCGTTAGCCCGGCCCACGCCCCGAACCAGACGCTCGCGAGCGGGGAGGATGTGGCGAAGCGTGTTGCACAGTTGATCGCCGCGGGTCAGGTGATCGATGTTGGGTCGGCCCCGTAAAGGCCGGCCGAACCCGGTGCCGCACCCGACCGCAAGATCGGGGTTGTTCCCGGGCCGGTTCGCGATGCGCGCGGCCGGTGAGCTGATTGTTCGGTCACAGAGGGGGCGCGAATGCGGAAGGTCTCTCGCCGGGATGCGGTGACGGCCCTCACGGGTGCCGGAGCCGCGGCACTCCTGACTGGCCGAGCGGAAATGGCGCACGGTTCTGCCGCGAGGTCGGGCGGGAGAGCGTTCGTGGTCGGCCCTTTCCGGCTCGGCGACTGGTACAAGAGGGCAACGGCCGACCGTGGCCCCGGCGGCCCGCTGGCGATCGGGGCTGACCCCGGGCGGGACACCTTCATCACCGCGCTCAACGAGTGCCACCTGTTCCTCCTCGATGCCAGCGACCTGAGTAACCCAGACGCGCCGAAGTTCGCCCACGCGAAGGAAGGGTTCCCGCACTTGGTGGCCGGCGGCAAGGTCGCCTACGACTGGAAGGATGAGGACAAAAAGAAGACGTTCTCGTCTCGGGTAATAAGCCTCCGGGCGGTCACCAATCACACCAAGTATGCGAAGGGTTCTGCCTCCCGGGCGGTGACCCTGGAGGTGCAGTTGGAACTGCGAGGGGCAACGAACTGGTTGAGCGCCTCGTGCGTTTACAGCATGACCACGGATGTCGATATCGAGTACGACCACACCGGCGGCCTGCTCGCCAAGTGAGCCGCAGCTTACCGGCGCCGAACCGGACAGAGCATAAATGCGCACTTCGACGACCGTGTCGCTTGGTGCGCGGTCGGTGGGCTTGTAGTTCGGCAACCCGAGGGCGTGCCGTTGGATGAGGTACGAACGGTGCTCGCGGTGCTCGTCTTGGGCGCATGGGTCGGGCTGTGGTGGTTGGCCGTGCGGATCATGCTCGGCACGGGGCTGGGTTTTCCCGTGTGCTGGGCCGTGGCGGTTCTTGCTTTCGGCGTCCCGCTCATTGCCTCGGACGTTATCGCGGTGCGCTTCGGCGCCTCCGAACTCCCGTTTCTGGTAGTGTGGGGTGCGGGTGCTGTGGTCACCGATGGCGTTTGGGTGGCTCGGCGGGTGCGCCGTTGGTATCGCGCCCGACGCCGGGCACGGCGAACCCGGCGCGGCACCGGACCACAGTAAGATACGCGCTTTGTGAACCGCCGCGCCGGTCCTCGCGGCCGGTGAGCTGATTGTTCGGCACCCGGAGGGCACAGCGGATGGCGGAGGCGTTCACATTCTTCTGGAAGCACCGCCTCAGCCAGTGGCACCGCGCCCCATTCGTCGTTGGCGGAGTGATGTTCACCCACGCCGAGCAGCACATGATGTGCGCCAAGGCGCTACTCTTCGGCGACCTCGAAACCGCGCGCAAGATTCTTGCCGCCGGGACGCCACGGGAGCAGTAGGCCATAGGGCGCGAGGTGCGGGGGTTCGACGAGCCCGTGTGGGTGTTATTCCGCGAGGGCATCGTGTTCGCGGGCAACTACGCCCGCTTCCGCCAGAACGCCGAGCAGCGGGAACTGCTGTTTTCCACTCGCGGGACTACGCTGGTGGAGGCGTCGCCGCACGACCGGGTGTGGGGTATCGGGTTGTCGGCCGACGACCCGCGGGCGCGGGACCGGTCCCAGTGGCTGGGGCTCAACTTGCTCGGCGAGACCCTGACCCGGGTCCGCGAGGCCCTTCTCTTCGAGTTCGCCCGAGCTGAGAAAACGCCAGCCGAACCGGGCGCGACACCCGACGCCGCCATCTGATCGGCGTTGTGGTGCTCACTTGGTTTTGGTGGCGTAGGTGAGATTATTGTTTGGTGGGGGATTCGGGTCGTGTGGTGGCACGAACTGATCGCCGTGGTGGCCCGCGAGCAGGGTTGGCGGGACGGGTACTGGTGCCGCGTCGATGACGGCCCTCAATTTGGGCTGTTCGGCCCTCGCCGGCTGGCCATCGAAGTCCGCGATGGCCGGTCGTCCGCGGTGCTCGGGGCGTTCCTGCTCGACCCGGCCCAGCGGTCGGTTGTCGCCGCCCGACTCGGCCCCCGACGGTTCCTCCCGGTGTGGGCGCTACGGCGGTGGGTGTCGTGGCTGCTGTGGATGCCGGTCTGGCTCCCGGCCCGGTTGCTGCTACCGGTCGTCGGGGCGTGGCTGCGGGCGCTCGAATGGTTCCGGTGCTGGCTGCTCCGCCGGATGGATGCCCGCGAGCGGGAGCGATACCTGGCCAGCCTGCCGCCGGACGAACGGGAGCAGTTGGCCGGGCGCTGTGGCGTCGAATCACGTGCTCCGCAAAGGCGCGCCGAACCCGGTGCTCCACCGGACACCGTCGGGTGATGGGCGGTGCGGGTGCGGCGTGTTGTTCGGCACACGGAGGGAACCCGAGGTGGCGAAGTGGTGCATTGCCGTGGCGCTGATCGCCGCCGGTGGGTTCGTGTCCGCTGGCGGATTGCTATACGGCGTCTTTACCGTTGGGGTTCCGACCCCGGACGCGACACCGGCGGTTGCGGCGCAAGAGCGATGCGACTCCGACCGGGCCGGGGTGGTATTCTTATCGGGGCTGGTGGTGTCGGCAGTCGGAGGCGCCGGGCTCGCGTTTCTGATCAGCCGGCGCGCCATTGGTTGGCGCGGTGAGCCCGCCGAGTCCGGCGGCACCTGACACCGCCGGCTGATTCGGGGCGCGGCGCTCATCCGGTGATGGCGGTGCAGGTGGGCTTTCTTGTTCGGCAAGAAGAGGGCGAGCGGATGGACGTTGCCGAGTACCAGCGACGATTCGGCGGAAGTGACGACGCCGCGCCTGGTTGGGATGCTATTTCCGCCCGGCTTGGTGAGGTGTACGGCGACCAGGAGCCGCGGCACTGGGGCAGCATCATCAAATACGTGCTCGGCGGCCCGGACCCACTCGACGGCATCAGCGCCTACGAGTGCCGGGCCGGCGGCACGTCCCACCTGCACTTCTGCACCTTCGGGTACTCGTCGCTCTACTACGACGAAGACAGCGTCGGCGGGGAGTGCAGCCGGTTCGGGTTCGAGATGACGTTCCGGTTGGCCACCCCGCTGCCCCCGCCCGAGGAGCCGAACTGGGTACTCAACCTGCTCAACAACCTCGCCCGGTATGTCTTCGAGTCCGGGCGGTGGTTCGAGGAGCACCACTGGATTCCGGCCAACGGTCCCATCCGGGCCGGCTACCCCACGGACCTCGTCGGCTTGGCGTTTGCTCTCGATCCGACATTGGCCCCAATCGACACGCCGCACGGCCGCGTCGAGTTCGTCCAGGCGTTCGGGATCACGGCTGGCGAGTTGGAGCGGATCAAGAGCAAATCGGCGTCTTGCGAGCAGATTATTGCGGCGCACAGGCGGGGCAACCCGCTGCTGGTCACCGACTTGGACCGCCCAGACGCCGCACCCGGCGCGGCCCCGTGATTGGTTCGTTGTGGTTCGTCGAGCGTTCGATTATGCTGCGGGTGCCGCGGCTGGGCCGGTGAGCCTGATGTTTGGCGAGCAAGAGGGTATTTCGCAATCTCCAACGGATCATTCGGTGCGATGTGGATCGTGTACATGATCTTTTGAAGCAAGAGGAGTAATGAACGAATCGCTCTGGCGGGACTGCGCCGAACCGACTCCGATGTTGGAGTTCTCGCAATCGCTTGCCGGGGATCGCAAGTTGCGTTTATTCGCTTGCGCCTGCTGCCGACGGATCTGGGACTTGATGACAACCCCATCCAGTCGAACGGCTGTTGAAATTGCGGAGCGCTTTGCGGATGGGCTCGTATCTGAGCACGAGCGATACGCAGCATTCGCGGCCGCCATTCGGGAAGCAAATGGTTGGGCCAACTGTTGCGGGTGCATCGATGCAACTTACAGCGGCGGAGTAAATGCCGCTGCTTTTGCAGTAGCCACTGCGGAATCGGTTGAGAACACTGGCGATGCGGCCGTCATCGCAGAGATTAACTTTCCGGACTTCATGCGGGCACCAGCACTCATTGCCGCGATCGACGCGTCGATGGGGGCCAGTGCGTCAGTCGGCGCATGGGTGCAAGCCAACCACGACGGGAACATCGGGGACGAATACCCACATGCGTGGGAACAGACGGTTCTCGCCGCTGGGGCGGTTCGGACCGCTGCGCTGGGCATCCCGAACGTTACCGATGCGACCGACGAATACGAGCTTCAGCAGCGTGCGCAAGCAGTCGAGTGTGAGGCGCAATGCGAATTACTCCGTGATATCTTCGGTAACCCATTCCGTGCCACCGACTTCTTATCGCAGTGGCGAGCTGATACGGCGGTTGCGTTGGCTCGCGGAACGTACGAATCTCGTGATTTCGGCGCAATGCCGATCTTGGCTGACGCACTCCAAGACGCCGGGTGCGACAGCGCCGACATCCTCGACCATTGCCGCGGCCACGGATCACACGTTCGGGGCTGCTGGGTCGTAGATTTGGTGCTCGGAAAAGAGTGACGTAGCAGCCGAACCGGGCGCTGCACCTGACACCGCCATCGGTATTGTGATGCACCGCTCATCCGATGGTGGCGGTGCCGATGAGCTTCATTGTTCGGCTAACCCGGCGCTGTGCGCGTCCGGTTGTCGTGAACGCTTGGGCCGCAGGGCGCGGTGTGGTTGCGTCTCACGAGACGGCCCGCGCCCCGGGGTCGTGGGACCGGTTCACGGCGTGTCGTAGTACTCGAAGAACCCGATCATCATCTCGTCCCAGGTCTGATCGCCCCAGGTCACCTTCTTGTTCGGGTTCGGGTTGAACGGGTTCTTGGCCGAGTTGTCGTACCACGCGGTGCACTCGATTCGGCTGCCCGCCGGGAGGGCGCGCGGCTTCGCGAGGTCGAACGACACCTGCCAACTGAAGTCGTACTTCGGCACGCTCAGCAGCGTTTCCCGCGAGCCGTCCTTGTTCACCAACTCGTACTTGAACGCCTTCCCGCGCAGGTGCATGTGCGGGCTGAGCGTCAGCAGTGTAACGGGGCTCTGGAACGTGTACTCGGCGGTCACCTTGTAGTTGCCGTCCCCCGGCGGGATCGCGAACTTGCCGTTCAGCGCCGCGTCGCCTTTCACCGCGTGCCTGGGCGGCTTCTTCGCGAACACAATACCGATCTGCGATTGGTCCCGCCCCGCCTTCCCGTTGGGGGTGTAGTGCATCTCGAACAGCAACTGCGCGCCCTTCGGCACCTTCTTGGCCATCCCCTCGGGGTACACAAGGGGCTTGTCGCCGGGGACGTAGGTGGCGAGCATGAAGCGCGCGAAGTTCTTCGTGTCGAACCCGCCCTTCTTGGGCGGGAGCATGTACACGATCACGTGGTGAACCGCCGCGCGGTAGTCGGGCCGCACCTCGACCGCTTGCACCCACGTGTCTTCCGCGAACGGCTCGCCCGCCGTGATGTGCTGGTACGGCACCCCCAACCCGAGCAGCGACGATGCGGGCACGTCGAACGGCTTGTTCATCTTGAGGACGAGGTCCGGTTTCTGCGAGAGCCGCCACCCGTCGATGAACTTCGGCGCCGGGGGCGCGTCATTCGGGTCGCCTTCGGGGCACCCGGCATCGACCCACGTCAGGAGCGTCTTCTTTTCGTCCGCGGAGAGCCGGCGATCGTTCTTGAAGTGGCCGGGGGGCGCGTCCGCGTGCCACGGCGGCATGGTGCCGTCCGCGACCACTTCGCGGATCATGTCCGCCCAGCCCTTCGCCTGTTTGTAGGAATCGAGGGCGAACGGGCCGGCCTCGCCGGCGCGGTGGCACTCCTGGCACCGCGCCTGCATGATCGCGGCCACGTGCTTGTGGTAGGTCACGGTTGCGGCCGGTGCGGGCTTCTTCTCGCGCGTCAGCTTGCAGCCCGCGGCGGCGGCGAACGGTTTCTTCACCTCGCCACCATCAAGGAGCGCCTCCAGTGCGGCGGCGAGTTCGCGCGTGGTGGCCTTTTCGCGATGAACCCCGGGGGCGAACTGGTCGTCGATGCGCCCGGCGTAGCGGACCGTGCGCGTGGCGTCGAGAACCACGACCGTGAGCACGCGCGCGACGGCGAACTTGTCGGCGAGTTTGGTGCCCTCGTCCTTGAGCAGCGCGAACGGTAGCTTCAGGTCTTTCGCGGTTCGGGCCACGTCTTCGGCCGTGTCGGTCAGTTGGCTGTTGACCGCTACAAATGCCACCCCGTCCGGGGCGTAGCGCTTGTGGAGATCGGTGAGGCGCGGCCAGTAGGCTTTGCACACCGGACAGTCGAGCGCGGCGAACGCGATGACCGTGGCTTTCGCGTCGCGGGTGCGGTCGTTGAGCGACCACGGCTTCCCGGCGAGCGGTTCGCTCAGCGCGAAGTCGGTGACCTTGGCCCCGACCGGCGCGGGAAGGTCCGCGGCCCCCAGGGGACCGGCCCCGAGTGCGAGCACAAACGCAACGAGAGTTCGGTAGAGCACGGCAAACCTCGATCGGGGTGAACTCGTTCCTGACGAACCGGAAGCGCGAACAGCGACAAGGCTCTGACTGACGATTCGGCCGTTGTGTCCGCTTCTTGTGGTGCATGCCTTTTCGTTTGCGCGCCCTCAACGTGCCGCACAGAGACGAAGGTCCGTGTCACAAAACCACTGCCAACAACCGGACCGTGAAAGAGGGGCTCCGGGGCGGTTCACGCTCGCGGGCGCAAGAACCGCTCGATCATGAGGCGCGCGGTGTCGCGGAACGCGCCGAGGTCCACGCGCGGGTCGATGAACTTGCGCCACGTTAAACCGTCCGCCAGCGCGATGAGCGTTTCGGCCGCCTGGCGCGGGTCGAGTGTGGGGTCGATCTGTCCGGCCTCTTGACCGCGGCGCAGGAGGTTCACCATCCCGGCGACGATCTCCTGATCGTCGCGCCGCACCACCTCGGCCACGCGCGGGTTGCGCATCGCCTCGGCGGTGCATTCAAAGCAGAGCGGACCGCCCGCCGGGTCGTTGATTTGCCCGAGCACGTCTTCCGCGAGTTGGAGCAGCCCGGCGATCGCGTCCGGGTTGGCCGCCGCGGTTGCGAACCGTTCGTGCGTCTGCTGCCTATTCTCCCCGACCATCGCGACGATGATATCGTCCTTGCTGCGGAAGTACCGGTACACCGACCCCGGGCTGAGGCCGGCTTCCCTGCACACCTCTTGCATCGACGTTTGATGGAAGCCGTGGCGCGCGAAACACCGTTCGGCCGCGGCGAGGATCTGTTTCCGGCGGTTGTCGGCCACGGTGGACACGCGCGGCCCCTCACGGTGAGCGAACGTTCATTCGCATCATAAATCGGCAACTCCGGTGGGTCAATTCGGAATCTGCGGATCGGCGCAATCTTCACGCATACAACACCTGCCCGGCTCCGGAGACCGTTTCAGATGGCCGTCGAACTGCCAGGCTGTCACCGCTACCTCAACCGAATCGCACCGACCCCGCTGGTTCCGGTGCAGCTCGACGCGGCGCGGCCCGCGGTCTGGTGCAAGTTGGAGTTCCTGAACCCGAGCGGGAGCACGAAGGACCGCATCGCCCGGTTCATCCTGGAGAAGGCCTGGCGCCGCGGGCTGGTGAAGTGCGGCGACCGCGTCGTGGAAGCATCGAGCGGGAGCACGAGCATCGCGCTGGCGCTCGCGTGCGCGCAGATGGGGTTGCGGTTCCTCGCGGTGATGCCCGAGGGCGTGAGCAACGAGCGCGTGTTCATCATCCGGGCCTACGGCGGCGACGTGACGTTCACCCCGGCGGCGCAGGGCATCCGCGGCGCGATCGCGGAAGTGGAGCGGCTCGGGACGGAGCCCGGGGTGTTCCTGCCGAAGCAGTTCGCGAACATGGACAACGCGGAGGCGCACCGGCTCGGGACCGCGCGCGAGGTGCTCGACCAGATCCCGGGCGGCAAGGTCGATGCGGTCGCGAGCGGGGTGGGAACGGGCGGCACGCTCGTGGGGCTGTTCGAGGGGCTGCGCGAGAACGGGTGCCGCGTGGTGCCGGTGCTGGCGCGCCCGGTGAACCTCGTGAGCGCCCCCGATGTTGAGTGCTGTAGCTTCTCGTCGCGCATCCCGGGGGTCGCGGATTCGATCTCGCAGATCTTCAGCGCGGACCGGCTCCCGGGGCTGCTCACGATCGAGGTCCGCGACGAGGAGGCGCTCGCGACCACGCGCCAACTGATCCGCCTGGGCTTCCCCGTGGGGCCGAGTTCCGGGCTGAACTACTGCGCCGCGCGCGAAGCGCTCCGCCGGCTGAACGACCCGCTCGCGCAGGTGGTCACGGTGTTCCCGGACCGCATGGAGCGGTACTTCACCACCGAACTGTTCAAGCCCTTCGTATGATGGAAGGTCGCCCACTTCGCCGGAAGGTCGCGCATGAGCATTCGGCTATCGTGTCCCTCGTGTAACCACACCTTCGCGCTTCCCGCGCTGCCGGAAAGTCGCCGGGCACTGTGCCCGCGGTGCCAGGACGTGTTCCCCATTCGCACTTTCACCGAACTACCGGACGAAGGGTCCGTGTTCGAAAGTCCCGCGAAGGTGATTGACGTTCGCCCGCGCCGATTGCGGGGGCTCCTGATCGGCAGCGGTGTGGCGCTGCTTCTGATCGTCGTGGGAGCCGGTTGGGTGCTCTACGACATCGGGCGCGGAATGAGTGGCCTCGGAGACGATCCGCCGGGCGCGCCGCCCGCGACTGCGGAATCCGCAACGCAACTCGTCGGCCTGAACTACTTGCGGGCGAACTCCAACATTGTGTTCGCAGTTCGCATGGGGCCGCTGCTCGCGCACGCCGAGCGCACGCAGCAGCAACCGGGCGAGGTGCTCAAACAAACCGGGTTGCCGGACGTGTTCCGCGGTGGCGTCGAGCAACTCGGGGTTCCACTCGCGCAGATCGATCATGTGGCCGGCGGGCTCGAACTCGGTGAGGGAGAGAACGCGCTCCGGCTCGCGCTGGTTCTCGTGCTGAAAGGCCCGCTGGCCAATGAGGACGAGTTCCTCCGCAAATTGAAGGCCCGTCCGGTTGCAAACAAGAAGGGTTGGTACGACCTCGTGCTCGGGCGGTTCCCCCTTCTGGCGGAGCGCGTTTCGCCGACGGTCTGGGTGTTCGGGCTCACCGAGAAGGATTTCAGCGCGGTCGCGACCGGCGGCCACGGCCCCGGGGGCGCGCAGTTCCGCGGCGACGACCGCTCCGGGCCGCGCGGGCTGATCGCGACCCTTCCACAAGACGCGGCGGTGTGGGCGGTTGCCGACGATGACAGCGACTGGGCACAGAAGCCTATTGCGAAGCTGCTCGGGACCTCTGCGGAAATGAAGAGGTGGTTGTCCGCGGTGAAGGACGGACGGGGCGGATCGCTCGCGGTGAGCCTGGGTGAGCAACCGCGTGTGAAACTCCGCGTTCGCGCCGCGGACACCGCTACGGGCGAGCGCGTGCGCGCGTACTTCGCGGCACGGGCGCAGGAAACCCCGTCGGCGCGGACGGGCGGGGAAGGTGCGGTTGCGGAGTTCGAGTCGCCGTTCAACCCCGAGACGGGGAAAATGCTCCAGCGCTTCTTGAGCGACGCCGCAAAATAAAGGGCAAAGAAGATTGGCCACAAAAAGGCACAAAGGGCACCAAAGAAGACTGAAAGACTAAAAAACTCTTGCATTTAGAATTCATTGAGTTCTTTGGTCTTGTGTCTTCTTTGGTGCCATTTGTGGCCAATCTTCCTTGGCCGTCACTCCGGTTTCGGCCCTTCGAGCGCCTGGAGCGCTTCGATGAACAGCTCCGGCGGATCGATCACCGAGTCACCGTCCTTGAGCGCGATGAACGGGTGCCACACGCCCTGCCAGACCCAGAACACGTCATCGGTGATTGGGTAGGCGTGCTCGCGGTAGTTTTCCACCGCGAACAGGTGCAACCCGTGGACGTCCTTGATTGCCGGGAACGACACCGGCCACACCGCGAGTTCGTCGCGGCTCGGGATCGCGACCCAGAACCCCGCCGGGGCGTCGGGCATGAGTTCCTCGACGATCAGCGCGCGGGCCGCGTCGTAGCTGTCGCCGGTGTGCCCGAGGTAGATGTCGTGGTCCGGGGAGGCGCGGTCGAAGAAGTCCGCCGGGGTCGCGTTCCGGAGGTTCTCAACGGCAACATCGAGCAGGTCCTCGCCGCGCGTGCGGCTCCGCTTCAGCATCTCGTCGGTGACGAACGCCATCGTGTGCGGGAAGTCCACGACGAGCGTGATTTCGAGCCCGGTCCCGGGTAGCGGGATGCCCCACGGGTGCGCCGCGCGCTTGTCGAACGGGCGCCCCAGGCGCGGGCGCAACCGGTCCGCCACTGTATTGAGGTCGTGCGGGATGTCGGGCGCGGAGACCGCTTGCGCGAGCCGGCCGAGGAACCCGTCGATCAGCTCCGGCCACTCGTCGGGGGGAGCGGCCTTCGCCCGCCGGTACAGGTTCGCCAGCCCGATGTACTGCTCGTCGCCGCCGCCCGGGGGGCGCACGTTGACGCCGCTCGGCTCCCAGTCGGCCACGGAGTACCCCCCAGCCGCGAGCCGCGCGGTCACGACGGATCGGAACCCCGCGGGGAACGGCGGAGCCGGTTCGTCGGGGGGGGGGACGTCGGCGGACACAGAAGAGCCTCCGGGGTCAGGTGCGAATTTCGGCAGCCGGTTCCGCCCCGACCGACCCTTTGGGCAGCTTCACCACGAGCACCGAACACGCGGACTCGCGCATCACGCGCTCGGCGACGCTCCCCAGCGCGAGCCGCTCGGCGGCCGTTCGCCCGTGGGTGCCGATCACGATCAGGTCGATCCCGGCGACCGCCGCGAACCGGGCGATTTCGGTCGCGGGGTCGCCCTCCAGGAGCACGTGGGCGACCGCGATGTTCGGGTTCGCCGGGCGCACCTGTTCGAGCACCTCTTGCCAGTGGGCGCGGGTGCCGGGCGCGCCGGGCGCGCGAACGTGAACGACGGTCAGCGTCGCGCCGTGCGCCTCGGCCAGCGCGACGGCGTGGAAGTACGCGAGGTTCGAGTAACTCGAAAAATCGGTCGGGTACAGAACGCGGGCCACACGGATCATGGGGAGAGCCTCCCGTGGGGCGGTTGGTGCGGGCGGTCCGCCGCTTCCTATCGTACCAACGGAACCGGACGAAGGAAGGGAGGTCACGTCACGGTTTGCGCCACGGTTTAATCTGGCTTGTGGCAGATCGTTCCCCGTTTGCGGAACGGGCATCCGGCCGTCCGGTGCGGGTCCGGGGGAGCCGGTTGTCCTGACTGAGCACGGCGGCCCGCAGTCGGAGGATCGATTCGGCTCCGGCGGTGCGGTTCCAGTGCTTCTGTGTGTTCTTCACCCGGGCGTTGAACACGTCGACCAAGGGTCCAACCAAGCCACTCGTCACCGGTAGCCCGTTGCGTTCGGTAGCGCGGGTCGTCCATGCGGTCCCGATTGGTTCGCGGCTCCAACTGGCGCCGGTGCTCGGGCACCGCCCGGTCCCGCTCTGCGATCAACTCGCGGCCCACCTCGTGAGCCCATTGCCACACCTGATCCTCGCTAATCGAGACCGCGGCCATCCGCACCGCGTCGGTGGCATCACGGAACTGAAGAGAACCGCGCGGTGGTGACGACGGACTAACGATACCCGTGCGGATCCAATCCCAGAGCCGCGCGTGGGGGGAAGAGTCCGGCTCATGAGGCGTCAGAGGTGGGCGCCGGTGGCGTGGTTCAGAAATGTCGACCTTGCCAAGACTTGCCCGGAAGCGCCGTGAGGTGCTGACGATTTGGCGGACAGCCCAACTGCCTAAGATGGCCATCGCCAAAGGAGTTCGACGATGCCTCGAAAGGCCAGCCCACCGGCACCGACCACGTCCCGACGGAAGTTCACGGAGGAGTTCCGGCGTGAA
>DASWYH010000377.1:0-4173 GCA_036405095.1 Gemmata sp.
GCGCGCCCCGCGAAGCTCGCGCTGGCCGATTTCACCTTCGGCCACTCCGAACTCGAACCCGCACTGCGGTTCCTGCTCGGGCGGTAGCCACCCCACCGACCGGCCCACGAACCCGGGCCGCGTGTGCCGGGTAACGGGCTCGTGGGCACCCTCATTTGGGACAAAACCAACCGCGTCGCGGCCGGCGCGCAGCCGAACCGGCTCGCGAACCTCGGTGAGCTTCTGCGCGTCCTATTCGCTGCCCAATACAGTTCGTTCTCGGAAGGAGGGCCAACCCATGCGTGCGTCTGTCACCACCTCTGGCACGGCACTGATTCTGTTCCCTTCCCTCCCTTTCCGAGGCGTATCCCGTGAGCAAGCGGAGACGAAAGGCCGATCCGTTCCACCACCTGGCAGATGAGATCGGCCCCGAAGACGGCACCGACCCGAAGGAGTTTCACGCGAAACCGTGGAACGCCCCGAAGCAGGCCGGGCGCAAGGCGAAGCAACTGTGTGAGCAGGTCAAGAACGCGCTACAAGGCGCGTTCGCGGCGGCGGCCGACCCCGTCATTCAGATCGTCAGTGTGGTCGCGGTGCAGCCGGCGCCGCACTCGGGCCGGTTGCGGGTGCTGGTCAGCGCCGCGCCCGATGTGGACCTGCCGAGCGTGCCCGACGCGCTGGCGCGAGCGGCCGGGTTCCTACGCAGCGAGGTGGCCGCGGCCATCAGCCGGCGCTACGCGCCGGAACTGGTGTTCGAGGTGCTGCCGAGTTGACCCACCCGCGAGCGGCGCGGTTTGAGCCGCGCCGCTCGTTGACACGGGCGCGGTAGTGGCTACTTCCCCTGGTTCCAGTAGATGCGCGCGTTGCCCGTCGCGCGGCCCACGGCGATGATGTCCGGCTTGCCGTCCCCGTCGAGGTCGGCCACGGTCAAGTCTTCGACCGCCACGCCGCCACCTTCGATGATGGTGCGGTCCCACTTCGCGCCCTTCCCGTCCGTGCATTTGTAGACGCGCACCCCGCGGCGCTCTTTGAACGTGTCGCCGAGCTTCGGGTTCGGGTCGTCGCGCACACCGATGACGAGTTCGTCCGCGCCGTCACCGTCGAGGTCCGCGAACCACACCGCGTGGCCCCACCGCAGTTGCTCGTCGATGACGTGCCGCTCCCATTGCAGTGTCCCGGGTTTCGGTGTGTAGGTGACCACCTGGTTCCCGTGCCACGGCTCGATGGTCGCGATCACGCGCGCGGCCTTGCCCACCTGGCCGGGCTTGATTTCGCTCGCCCCGCGGGAGCCCTTCGGGTTGTCCTGGTTCCCGGCGCCGATCTTGTTGACCGACCAGTTGGTGCCGTCGCCGCGCAACACGTGGACCCCGTCGTAGCTCGTCACCAGCACGCCGGTCATGGCCCGCCCCCCGGCGGCGCTGTGCCCGAGGAGCGCGAAGTTGTGGCACACGTTCAGCTCCTCCGAAAGCACCGTGGGCTTCCAGTTCTCCTTCTTCTCGGGCTCTTTGGCGGGCACCTTCAGGGCCACGATGCGCACGGGCTTCCCGTCGGTCCAGAGGCCCTTCGCGCTCGACCCGCGCCCCATCAGCGGCACGTGAACGATCTCGGGCTTGCCGTCGCCGTCGATATCGAAGCAGCGGACGCGGTGAACGCACGGCTCGTCGCAGGGCAGTTCGTGCATGGTCCATTCGTCGGTGGCGACCTTGCCGCGCTTGAGCCACACGAGCAGGGCCGCGTTCGCGGTGTCGAACGGCTTCCACGCGGCGCCGACCACGAGTTCCGGGAGCCCGTCGCCGTCGATGTCGATGGCCGCGACGCACACGTTGTCGGGCCGCGTCTTGCCGTCCAGGATGGTGAACTTCTTCCACCCCGCGCCCGGCGTGCCGGGGTTCTGATACCACACGATCTTGTGCTGATCGACCACCACGATGTCGGGCTTCTTGTCGCCATCAATATCGGTGGTGATGACCGCGTAACCGATCTTCAACCCGGTGTCGATCTCTTGGGTCTTGAATTTCGGAACGTCCGCGGCGAATGCTGGGAGAGCGGCGAGGGCAACGAGGGCGGCGAGAGAGAGGCGCACGGTGTTCGTTCTCCGGTGTTGAAGATGGGGTGCCGTTCAACCCGCCCAGCTTACCATACCGTTACGTCCGATACACAACTCTTGCGGCCCGACAGTTGGATACGGACAATGGCGGTTCCGAGATTGTGCGCGGCGCACGGTCCGTGCGATCCTGACACGGGGGGCAGATGTCGATACCCACGTCCCACCGCCCGGCGCGCGAGTGGCTACTGCTGCTGCTGGCGCTGGTGGTCGTCGCCGGGGTCGTGGCCCCGCTGTGGCAGCTCCTGGGCAGCCCCGAATCGCGGGCCGAACTGGAGGCCCGGTGGACCCCGGAGCGGCTCGGGAAGCTGTTCCTCGGCTTCGAGCAGGTGCTGTGCTACGTTTGCGCCGTGTGGGCCGTGCTGATCCTCCAGAGCCGGTTCCGGGAGGTGCTGCGCCAGCGCCGCGCGTTCGCCCTGGAGCTGCTCCCCACCGAAGAGGGGGCGCGCATCCTGCCCGAAGACGCGCGCCCGCTCGCCCGCAAGGTCGAGCAACTGACCGCCGGGCGGCCGTTCGTGCTGGCCAACATGATCCGGCTCGGGTTGGGCAAGTTCGCGGTGAGCAAGTCCGCGACCGACGTGGGCGAAGTGGTCCGCAACCAGGCCGATGTGGAGCTGTCGCGGCTGGTGACCGGGATGTCCACGGTCCACTACCTCGCGTGGGCGGTCCCGGCGATCGGGTTCGTGGGCACGGTGCGCGGGCTGGGCGGGGCGTTCGGCGCGGAGGCCGCGGACATCGCCGAGTTCACCCGGCAGGCCAAGGACCAACTGAAGATCGCGTTCGACTGCACCCTCGTGGCGCTGGTGCTGAGCCTCGGGCTCATGTACTTCGTTCACGCGGTTCAGCGGGCCGAAGAGATGCTCGTGACGGACGCGCAGCAGTACTGCCAGGAACATTTGCTTTTGCGGCTGTACTCGGGAGAGAGTGCGGCCGGCTAGCCCCGGAGAGCGAAGGCCGTTGGGAGCCCTCTTCGTGACCCGACACCGCACGGGCTTTTGCACGCTCCCTCACACACGAGCCACCCGCCGACTATGCTCTGGTCCCGAAAACAAGCACCCGTTCACGACCGCGCCCGGGCGGTCGGCATCGATCTGACCGCGAGCCGCGCCCGCGCGGAAGCCGTCGGCGGGAAGTCGCGCGCCCTCGTTCTGGACGACCCCGAGGCGGAACTCGCGCTGTTCGTCGCCGGGGACCGCCGGGTCCCGGAAGTGGGGCGCGCCGGGGTCGGCCTGTGCCGCAAGATGCCGCACCTCGTGTGCTCGAACTTCCTCCCCGCCATTGGACAGGCGCGCGAGTGGAAGCTGGGCCGGAACACCATCACCGCGGAAGCCGCGCTGGGCCTCGTGTTCGACAAGCTCCGGGCGCCCGTGGCGGCCGAGTCGGACGCGGTCGCCCTGGCGCTGCCCGCGTACCTGACGCCCTCGCAGGTGACCCGCGTGGGGGCGGCCGCGATCCGCGCGAAGTTCCCCCTCAAGGGCACCGCGGTCGGGGCGCTGGCGCTCGCCGCCCACGGCGCCGATGCACTGCTCAACGGGCCGCCGGCGGACCCGCCCCCCGGGGCCGATTGGGTGGTCCCGCTGCGGCCCGGGGCGACCGGTCCCGGGGCCGTTGTCGTCATCGACGCCGACGAGTTCGGGGTGTCCGCGGTGCTGGTTTCGGTCGAGCGCGAGCAGGTGCGCGCGGTCGGGGGCGCGGCGTGGCCCCGGCTCTCGATCAAGGCCTGGAAGGACCGCCTGGTGGACGCCGTTTCGGACCGGTGCGTGCGGCTGTGCCGGCGCGACCCGCGGGACTCGGCCGAGGCCGAACAGGCCCTGTTCGAGCAGCTCGACGAGGCCCTCGACCGGGCCCGCGCCGGCCAGCGCATCGGGCTGACCGTGCGCACCGCGCACTGGTTCCAGGACATCGTCCAGCAGCCGGAAGAGTTCGAGGCGCAGTGCTCCGCGCTGATCCGGCTCGCGGGCGATTCGGTCCGCGACTTCGTGAACGGGATCGGTCTCGCCGAACCGCCCCGCGCGGTGTGGCTCACCGACGCGGCGGCGCGGCTCCCGGGGTTCGTGCGCGCGGTCCACGCGAACACCCCCGAGCGCACC
>DASWYH010000378.1:0-2244 GCA_036405095.1 Gemmata sp.
GCGCACTCACGAACCGTTACCGCCGGCGCACGGACCACAACCGACGTGTCCGGGCGCCCGCTCAACTGGCGCATGGCGAGCGGCCCGCTCGACCGCTAGAACCCGCCGATCCCGTTACCCCCGCCGCCCCGGTTGCGGTCGCGGAGGTTCTCTTCCTTCTTGGGGACGGGCGGCGGGCGGTAAGTGGCCTTGTCCGGCTCGTTGTACCGGGGCTGGTCCGGTGGGAGCCGGTACTCCTCGACTTTCGGGCCGTTCACGTTGTACTTGTCGTGGTAGCAGCCGACCGCCGCGCACGCGACGATCAGCGCGATCAGCGCCCGCATGTCTACTCCCCCGCACCCATAGTTCGCTGGAGCTATAGCGGCCGGGAAAGGCGACGCAAGGCGAAGTGTTCGCGGAACCGAATCCGCGGCGCGGCGCCTCAGTGAGGTCCGCCCGCGGGCGGACCTCTGCTCCAAGCGGTTACCGAGGGTGTAAACGCGGGGGCGGGAGCCTGCAGTTTTAAGGACTTCCTAATTGTTTCCGCGCGGGGGCGACCGCACAATACCTCCACTCTCTCTTCGCACTCGCACCCGCTCAACGTTCGTTCGGAGTTGCTCCCCATGTTACGCATCGCGAAACTCGCCGGGCTCGGCGTGTTGTGCGCCCTTTTGGTGCCCCGGTCCGAGGCCAAGCCGCTCGATGTCGCGCCCATGCCGCGCTCGGCCCCGGCCGAGGTGGACCGCCTGCTCCTCGAAGAGGTCAAGGCGCGCTCGGAGATCATGAAGAACCTGCGCTACCTGTCCGACGAGATCGGCGGCCGGCTCACCGGGTCGGCGAACCTCGAACGGGCCAACAAGTGGACGGCCCAGAAGATGAAAGACTACGGGCTGGAGAACGTGCGGCTGGAGCCGTGGGAGATCCCCTACGGCTGGCAGCGCGGCAAGGCCGAAATGAAGATCGTCGAGCCCGACACCGGGCGCAGCCTGATGATCGCGTCCGCCGGGTGGGCGCCCGGCACCAAGGGCAAGGTGACCGGCGACGTGGTCATCTTCACCGCCCGCACCAAGAAAGACCTCGAAGCGTACAAGGGCAAGCTGAAGAACGCCGTCATCCTGCGGCAGCCCCCGGCCAAGGTCGCACCGATTTCGGACCTCAACTACCTGGGCACGCGCCCCGAGAAGAAGGACGAGCCCAAGAAAGACGAACCGAAGAAGGAGGAGCCCAAAAAGGACGCGCCGAAGAAGGACAGCGCGGACGCCTTTGGGGTCGCGTTCAAGCTGCAACCACCGGCCAAAGAGGAGCCCAAGAAGGAGCAGCCGAAGAAGGACGGGGGCGGCGGGTTCGGGGGCGGGTTCCAACAGTTCCAGAACGAGGTGAACGCGTTCCTCAAGGCCGAAGGCGCGGCGTGCGTCGTCTCCGACTCCGGTAAGCCGCACGGGCTGCTCATCACCACGGGGAGCTGGGGCCGCACCGACCGGGTCGCGGCCGAGAACGGGATCGCCCGCGTGTTCATGGCCCACGAGCACTACGCGCTGCTGTACCGGCTCGCGTCGCGCGAAAAGGAGAAGACCCGCGTCGAGGTGGAGATCGAGAACACGTTCATCCCGGGGCCGATCGTCGTTTACAACACGATCGGCGAGATCAAGGGGAGCGAGAAGCCGGACGAGGTCGTGGTGGTCGGCGCGCACCTCGACTCGTGGGAGCTCGGCAGCGGCACGACGGACAACGGCACCGGGAGCTGCGTCGTTCTCGAAACGGCCCGGGCCATCGCGACCCTGGCGAAGGCCGGGAACCGGCCCAAGCGCACCATCCGGTTCTGCCTGTTCACCGGCGAGGAGCAGGGGCTGCACGGGTCATACAAGTACGTGGAGAAGTACAAGGATGAGCTGCCGAAACACTCGCTGGCGATCGTCCACGACACCGGCACCGGGAAGGTGACCGGGTTCGGGCTCCAGGGCCGCACCTACATGAAGGACTCGCTCGACAAGGAACTCGCCGCGCTCAAAGGGCTGGACGGGTGGAAGGGGCTCACCGCCGGCGGGATCGGCGGCGGCACCGACCACTGGCCGTTCCACAAGGCCGGGGTCCCCGGGTTCGCGTGCAACCAGGACATCGACGAGTACCGGCTCACGCACCACACCCAGAGCGACACCTTCGACAAGGCGAAGGAGCCCAACCTGATCCAGGGCGCGCAGGTGATGGCGGTGACCGCGATGCGCATCGCGAACCTGCCGGACCTGCTCCCGCGGAAGTGACACCGGT
>DASWYH010000379.1:0-4961 GCA_036405095.1 Gemmata sp.
GTTGGACGCCGACGTCGACCCGAAGAAGAACCGGAAAGCCGTCACCTACCAGTACGACGCCACCGGCCAGGTGACGACCGGTGCGGCGGCCACCTACAGCTACAACGGCACGCGCCGAGAGAAGGTCGTGGTCCAGGATGGGGATAAGACCAAAGAGTTCGATTATGTGTACGGCAAGAGCAACGAGATCTTGTCGGACGGGCGGTACACCTACCAGTACGACCTGAGCGGGAACCGGATCAAGAAGGAGCAGATCAAGTCCGAGGTGATCGACGGGGAGAGGCAGAATAAGGAGTGGAGCTACCGCTTCGACGCGCTCGGGCGGGTGACCGAAGTGGTCGAGTACAACCGGCGGACCCAGCTCGCGCTGACCTCGACGTTCCGCTACGACGCGCTCGGCCGGCTGGTGTCCACGTTCGCCAGCCAGGCGACCAAAACGAACGGCACCGCAAACGTTGTCGAGCGGTACGTGTACGACGGCGCGAACGTGTACATCGATCTGGCTGGCAACTTCGGCGCGCCGGTAACGACGGCCGCCGCGCGGTATCTGCGCGGGGACACGACTGACGACATTGTGGGCCGATTCAGCAGCGCCGAATCGCGGCTCTACCTGACGGACCGGCTCGGGTCGGTGCGCAACGTGATCACGAAAAGCGCCACCGCCGATTACGCCACTCTGGTCACCTACACGTATGAGACGTTCGGCGCGCGCCAGGCGGTGGACAAGAAGGGCGATCGCATCGCGCCCGCGGACGTGAAGGGGCCGTGGGACCGGTACGGGTATACGGGGCGCGAGCTCGACCGCCTGTCCGGGCTCCAGCACAACCGGGCGCGGTGGTACGATTCGTGGACTGGGCAGTGGTTGAGCCAGGACCCGATCGGGTTCGCGGGCGGGGACACGAACCTGTACCGGTACGTCGGCAACGACCCGGTCAACAAGACCGACCCGTCCGGGCGCCTCGCGCACGTCGTGGTGACCGCGGCGGTCGGCACGGTGATCGGCGGGCTGGTGGGCGGGATCGGCACGTACCTGGAAACGGGCGACCTGAGCGAGGCCGCCGGGGCCGCGGCCCGCGGGGCGCTGGTCGGATTCGTCAGCGGCACGGCCGCCGGTTTGACGGGCGGGGCCTCGCTGCTCGTCAGCGGAGCGGTGGGGGCCGCCGCCGGGAACATCGTGTCACAGGGCATTGAGGTCGCGGACGGGAAGCGGGACTCGTTCAGTTGGAAGGAGTTCGGGGTTCAAACGGTCACCGGCGCCATCGGGGCCGGTATCGGGGGCGGCATCGGGAAGGGCTTGTCCAAGCTGACCGGGATTAACGTCGCGGGTCAAGCCGCGTGCCGGCAAGCCATCGCGCAACAGGTCGTCCGGTCGGTGAACGGCGCGGCCGGCGGGTTCGTGGGCGATGGGGTCACCCAACTCGGAATGATCGGGGCCGGGCTCCAGAAGGAGTTCAACTGGACGCAGTCCATCCTCGCAGCCGCTGGGGGCGCGGCCGGGGAGCTGATGACGTACCGGATGACGCGGGCGTGCTTCACCGCCGGCACCCCGCTGCTCACCCCCTCCGGCGCCAAGCCGATCGAGCAGTTCCAGGTCGGCGATGTGCTGTTCAGCCGCGACGAGCACAACCTGGAAGGGCCGGTCGAACCGAAGGTCGTCGAGGAGGTGTTCATCCGGCACGCGCCGGTGCTGTTCCTGCACATCGGCGGGCGCCGCATTGGCACCACCGGCGAGCACCCGTTCTGGGTGCGCGACAAGGGCTGGCTGCCGGCCAACCAGATCGTCGCCGGCGACCACCTCGTCGGGCACGACAACCAGTGGATCGTGGTTCACGCGGTGGAGGCGACCGACGAGTACCAAACCGTTTACAACCTCCGCATCGCCGACCACCACACATACTTCGTTGGTAAGGAGGAATGGGGGTGGAGCGTCTGGGCGCACAACTCCAACATTTGTATTCTTGGCACACCAGAAGAAGTTGTCGCCCAAGATCGAGTTAGTGCATTATTGATTCCGCTTGAGGCTCATATCGAAGCCCACCCGACCAGCTGGCACAGAACTGGACAGCCCTCCGGTATCAAGAGAAATGGAGCATTTTCCATCTCCGAAGTGCGAACAGCACAAGACACTCACGAACTCCTCGTGTCCATGAATGGCCCCGGCCGAACGAACGATATGTGGCAGCAAATAATTAGAGAGGAATTCGGATTAGTTCACGAACAGTCAATTAATGACGATGGTCTTACTCTTCGATTCGTCAGGGACGAACTGCCGGTGCCAACAGACACCAGATTAAACGATGCCGAGATGCACATCGCGAGAGTGGCTACTCGCGAAGGATCAGAAATGCTTGCAATTGGCGCGACCCGCAACACCTGTATGTTCTGTCAACATCGACTGCTGTTCAGTTACAATCTTCCACGCAACAGAATCATCACGCCCTTTAATGAACATACCGCTGGCGCGCCTCGTGACTTCTATGACGCTCTTGGTCACTCACTCCCCAAAAATCAGCAAGATTTTCATGGAAGTGAAGGCTAAAACGCAACAGAACCAACAGACCCTAAGAAAACGCCTCGAAATACCGAGGCCCAGAAGCGCAGGGCCAACGCGTGTTAATTTGCTTGTTTCCAATGAAAATCGCAGTCGCCCCTCAATTTCGGGGCGTTTTTTTTGACTGCTGCAATTGCACGAAAACCCGGAAAATCAGGCAAAAAAAAAACACGCGATATATCCGTACCCAGAAGCCACGCCAAAAATTTTCATACAATGGCCTCGCGAGATTACAACAGGGCGTAGGCGTGGCTAGATGCAACGAGCCTTATCTTGTATCGGATGTAAGAAACCAGGTAACGGCGAGCCGACAAGCTATTACTTTACACGATTTGCCGTCTTCAACCACACAAGCAATTAAATACACGCTACAAGAAATATATGTGGAAATATGCAAAGGCGACCGAATTACTGGAAATACCTCATCGTGCCAGGATCGCTTGGCTGGCGAGTACGATTGGGCGGATCACCTCCATGTATCCCGTATCGTTTTTGACGCAGTACCACCTTGAAAAACCAGTTAACCTTGCCTGGAACTGGGTTGATTCCGGAAGCTATGACGAGGCAACAACATCGTCATTAGCTCAACTCATCGATCAGTCAGCCATAGATCTCGAAAACGACGGCTACTCGGGGCAAATCGCGCTACCTGGCTTCTACTTGCTGTTAGAAATTCGCGAAGCGACAGCTGTTGCCGCTGCCACTTCCGCTAATTTTATCGGCACGCTGTACGCGCAAGCCGTTCTCTTACACCAGGGCAAGCGATTCTCCGAAATGCCAGATGACGCCCTTAGCAAAATTGAACGCACCGCCCTGGGTTATGCATATCGAGTTTTTCAACTGACCGCTCAACTGCCTCAACAAAACATACACCGCGGGTATGCCGATTTAGTCCAAATAGAATCAATTGCCTAGCATTAAAACGTATGAAAATAATAAGCCGCCTAACTAATCTAATACACGACCAACTACAGTTGGCTCAATCTCAATACGAAAACGAAACGTGTCTCACCTTCGGTCCGCCGGGGAAGGCCGATCTCGTCTCTCACCCCGGCGCGACCTGGGCCGACCTCGCGCGCCAGTTCCCGGAGGGGTGGGCGCCCGAGTGCGTCATCCTCGACCTTGCGTACACGCGCGTTCCGGACGGGATCTGGGCCGCGCCGGTCCCCATCGTCGGGCTCGCCGGCGACTGGAACCTGCTCTGGCACGCGTACCAGTACCTCGTTCCGCGATGCGATCTCATCCTCACCGACACCGCCGGGGTCGAGCGCCTGGCCGCGGCCGGCAACGAGCACGCCCGGGCCGCGTTCCTGTACGGCATCGAGCCGGAATACTACGAGCCCGCCCCCGACGCACCCGAGCGCGACATCGACGTGCTGTTCGTCGGGAACCTGCACCCGGCCGTCCAGCGCGAGCGGCACCCGTGGCTCGCCCGGCTCGCGGCCCTGGCCGAGCGCCGAAACGTGGTGATCCGCACGGGCACGTTCGGGCCGGAGTACAGATCCCTCCTGCGCCGGGCCAAGATCGTGTTCAACCGCTCCATCCGGGGCGAGCTGAACCGCCGCACCGTCGAAGCCGCCGCCGCCGGGGCGCTGGTGTTTCAAGAGGCCGGGAACCTCGAAGCGCCGGCCGCGTTCCGCGACCGCAAGGAGTGCGTGTACTACACCGCCGACGACCTCGAACCGCTGCTCGACCACTACCTCACGCACGACGCCGGGCGCGAAGCGATTGCCACGGCCGGGAAGGTTGCGGCGGACGCGTTCCGCGCCGACCGGGCCTGGGACCGCATCCTGAGCACGATCCGCGAAAACGAGCCGCTGCTCACCGCCCTGGCCGCCCAGCGCGCCGAGAGCCCGCTCGCGCCGAGCCTGCGCGGCCGGGTGTGGGCCGCGCTCGGTGAGTCCGAACGGAGCCCCGACCCGACCCTCACACCGGCACTGTCGGCGGCCGCGTCCAACCCAGATCGGCCCGGGGTGGATAACCTGCTCGGGGTCGCCGTGGCCCACGACGCGCTCCAGGCCGGGACCGGGGAACGGTCGGCGGTTCAGGCCGCCGCGACCGCGTTCCGGCAGGCCGTTCAGGCCGACTCGACGAACCCCATTGCCCGGCTCAACCTGGCCGAAGCGCTGTCCGCCCTGGGGCACCAGGACGAAGCGGTTCGGGAACTCCGGGTGCTGCTCGGGTGGCTCGCCCGCGAGGTGCCGCCGGCAGACCCGGAGGCGTGGGACGCGCCCCCCTTTCCGCCCACGTTCGAGCTGTTCCGTGTCGAATGGGAGCGCGCCGGGTGGACGCACGCGAGCGACCCGACGGCGCTCCTCGACGCCCGGCGGGCGCTGGTCCGGTGGCGTGCGAACCTGCTCCTCGCACAGGAAACCGATTCGCTACCGGCGTATTACGAGGCGGTGCTCGC
>DASWYH010000380.1:0-1801 GCA_036405095.1 Gemmata sp.
TGCCGGTAGCCGATCGCGGCCTCGCCGCTGAGCAGCCCGCCGGCCGCGTCCGGCCCCGGGACCGGCGCCCAGAGGCAGTACGTCGCGCTCGGCTGGAGCGCCGGGACCGGGGCCGGGGTGATGGTGCCCGGCGGGGCGCTCAGGAACGAATCCAGGGCCGGGTCGCCGATCGCGCGCTCGCCGAAAAAGAGGGTGCCCGCCGTGCCGTCGGTCACGTCCGCAATGCGCACGCCGGTCTGGTTCGCCCGCGGCTCGGACGACGGCCCCGTGGTGTGGAACATGCCGTCCACCGTGGCCCGCGCCGGCGGGAACACGAGGGTGCCGCCGTTCCCGCCGTAAGTGGTGAGCGCCGGCGCGCTCCCGCCGTGCTGGAGGGCCTGCGCCGGGCACACGTAAACCGTTATCACGGTCCCGGCCCGCGGCGCGGCCCCCGAGTAGTTGGTCCCGGGGCTGACGAAGTCCCACTGCTGGTACAGCGGCGCCTGCTCGATGTACGGGAGCAGCTCGACGAACAGGGACGAGGGCCGCGGGCCGGTCTGAACGCCCCCGGGGAACCGCTCGTTCGCGTCGTGGTACGCGTGAGCCGCCAGGGCGATCTGCTTCAGGTGACTGGAGCACTTCAGCCGCGCGGCGGCGGCGCGGACCTTCTGAACGGCGGGCAGCAGCAGCCCGACGAGGACCGCGATGATCGCGATCACCACCAGCAGCTCGATCAGCGTGAACCCGCGGCGGACGTGCGGCATGTGCATCTCGGGGAACGGTCCGATGTGCGGCGAGCGCCCATCATCGCCGACCGCCGCGGCGCGGTCCACTGCATTCCCGCAGCGCTACACCCCGGCGTTCTCTTCGAGCCGCCCGAGGCGCCACGCCCGGCGCTCGCTCCACCGCCAGAACAGTTGCGCCAGAACCACCAGCGCCGCCGTGGTGCCGAAGAGCATGAGCGCGAGTTCGCCCTTCGACCAGTCCGACAGCGGCCCGCGGAGCTTCTCGGGCACGTCGCCCATCAAGGCGCGCCGCATCCCCTCGAGCCAGTACGTCGTGGGTAAACTCGTGCTCACCCACTGCACCCACGCCATGTTGCCCCGGAACACCGACAGCGGGAACACCACCCCGCTCAACAGGTACACGAGCCCCGCGACCCCCTCGCTCAGGAACATCCCGTTGCGCGAGAGGTTCAGGCACGCGGCGGCCAGGATCATCCCGCACGCCCAGAGCATCGCGGCCCCGATCGCCAGGTAGACGAGCAGCCACGGGACATCGACCGCGACCGCGGTGCGCACCTGCGCGAACAGGGTCAGCCCCACGGTCAGGTTCAGCACCCCGCCGATGGTGCCCTCCAGCGCGCGGGACGCGCCGCGCCCCAGGAAGTACGTCTGGAACTGCGCCGGGCTGATGTAGATGTACTTCAGCATCCGGTAGTGCTCGCGGTCCCGCACCACGGCGTAACTGAGCCCGAACATGACGGTGCCGACGAGGCCGTAGCACGCATTCGAGACGTACATGTACGGGAGGAACTCGACCGGGACCCGCCGGCCCACGCCCCCGGTGGCGGCGCTCGCGGCGAAGAACATGCCGACCAGCATGAGCGACCCGCACACCGGTTTGACGAGCATGTACAGCGCGAACAGCCACGGGCTGGCCCAGTTGGTTTCGAGCTGCCAGCCGAGCCACGCGGCCAATCGGAGGGTGCGGAGGTGTGCGAGCATGGAGAAATGATACGGACGGACCCGCGCGCCGGGCGCGCGGGTCCGGTCGGGTCGGGCGCGGCACGCCCCGGCACCGCCCCGGCCCCGGCGGCGCG
>DASWYH010000381.1:0-2285 GCA_036405095.1 Gemmata sp.
TGGGCGTCGATCAACTGGTGCAGTTCACCGCGCGACCCCATACCAAGCCCTCATTACACAGGAACCCGATCCCGGGCGTTTATTCCCGAACGCGGGAAAGAAGTTCCGGGCTCCAGGTGCCAAGCTAGAAACCTCCGGCCCAGAGTGAATTCGCCGCCTGGGCTTTTGTCTTCGCCAGAGCCCGAAACTTCGCCCGTCGCGCAACAACCCCGTTCCTTCCCGCTCGCGCCGGGACGGACGCGGGCGACAAAGGTGGTCTCTCTCAATTCGGGCGCACTTGAGTTACGCTCCCACGCAATTCCACCACGCCGCCGCAGAACCGCCCAGCTTCAAATTACCGTCAAGGGAGTGCGGGCCCGGCGGCAAACCGCCGGGCCGGGGAGAACCCCCAAAGGAAGAAGTTACCGCCCGGTTCTTCGCCCACTCCCCGATGCTTTTCCACCTTCGCGCGCGGTTGTAATTCCGTCATTTCCGGAATGTACACTTTCTGTGAAGTCGAAACGGTTACAACGATCGCGCAAAATTCGCCGGGGCGCCGCCGAGCAATTTCACATCACAAAAGCCTTGAAATTCTAGTGGTTCGTGATTTTTTCAGAGGGATTGGGGCGAACGGCACGCGGGCTGCTATTTCACATCTCATCGAAACGGAACCTCAGCCGCAAGGAAGCATAAAGATGACCACCTCCACCAACACCGCCCGCGTTGCCGCGACCGCCCAGAACACCGAAGCCGACAAGGTGCTCCGCGACGTGGCCTTCATCCTGAAACTGACCCGCCGCGTGAAGGAAGAAATGACCGCGGACCGCGCCCAGACCCAGGTCAAGACCGTGCCCGCCGACCGGACCCTTGTTGCCTGAGTTCGCACCGAATCCCCCCATGCCGGCTCCGATGTCCTCGTAATCTTAAAGGAGGAACGTCGGACGCGGGCGGAACCCAACGGTTTAACTCCCACCGTTGCGAGTTCCGCCCGCGTCTCTTTTTTGCCCTCCCAACCTGTTCCCGCGCACCTCTCAACGTCCCGTTACGCGCCCGATTGTTCCGAATCCCCGTTTCGGGCCGCATAATCCGGGTTTGATCAAAGTTCAGAGCCTGACACGGCCGAAGACTTTTCTGAACTGAACGAATCGCAGGCGACGGGGGGAAACATGAAGCGTACCGCGACGACATTGGTGCTGTTGGCCGGGCTCGGCGGCGGGTGCGTGAGCCCCGTTTCGCAGGTCCAGAAGCAGCCCCAGCAGGTGGGCGGGTTCGGCACGGTCACCCGCGGCAAGGAGATCGGCGGGGTGCAAGGGCCGGGCGGCGAACCGGTGATGGCCGTTCGCAGCGCGAGCCCGTGGGGCGCGCAGGGCGGGGTGCGGCAAGCCGGGGCCACCGCGCTGGTGGGCCAAAACGGGTACATCCGGCCGGTGGCGGGCGAAGGCCCGAACATGGTCACCTCGGCCGAGGGCTGCACGAACTGTTCGGTTCCGGGTGTCGGCGGGAGCGTGATCCGCGACGCCGGCCCGAGCTACGGGTACGGAGCGGTCGGCCCGTACGGCCCCCAACATAACAACCGCGGGATCGTTCCCGTGCCCACGATGGGGCCTCCGGGTGCGGTCGCGGCCGTCGGCGCGCTGGGCGCGGGCTACGCGGGGCGCCAGGGCCTGCCGAACGGCCGGTCGTCGATCAACTTCACCGGCCCGGCCGGGATGAAGGTGACGTGGCAACTGCCGGACGGCACGTTCAACGACGAGTCCACCGCGCTGACCGCGCCGAAGGAGTACAACTTCCTGCAAGGGTCGGTGTACCGGCTGCGGCTCACGAGCATCCTGCCGGACCACCCGGGCCGGTCGTTCTACCCGACGCTCGAAATCGCGCCGGGGAACCCGAAGAGCCTCGTGTTCCTGAGCCATTCGTCGGTGCCCCTCACGTTCACGGCCGACGACTTCGCGCAGGCGAAGGCCGGCAACCTCGTGGTGAAGGTCGTGTACCTGCCGGACCCGATCAACCAGGACTTCAGCACGGTCGTCGGTGCGGAAGAGGTGGTCTCGACGCGGCTCGAACCGGGCGCCGACCCGGTCGCCGAGGCCCAGCGCCGCGGGACGATTCTGGCCATCGTCCGCATGGGTAACATCGACCTGGAGAACCGCGTGTCCCCGGCGATGACGGCCCCGCCCGTAGGCGGGGTGGCGCTCCCGCCGGGCGGCCCGATGCCGGCCCCGGGCGGTCCGATGACCCCGGTCCCGATGACCCCGAAGAAGTCGGACGCCCCGGCCAACCCGCCGGGCACCGCGAGCGTCCGCACG
>DASWYH010000382.1:0-5410 GCA_036405095.1 Gemmata sp.
ACCTGCGACAAACGCGAATCAAAACGTATCAGTGCCCGACCGACGCCACTCTCGGCACCAATGCGGCCACCGACTGGACGCCCGGCGACGCGAGTTACGCGGCCAACTTCCAGGTGTTCGGGAACCCGTCCCTCGCAACCACCAACAACTCCGCCGGCTGGGACGGCAAGACCACGCTCGTGGGCATCACGGACGGAACCTCGAACACGATCTCCTACGCCGAAAAGCTGTCGTACTGCCCGGGAACTCTGGCCAACGCGGGCGCCTCCGTGAGTTCACCGAACACCGTTAACGGCAACAACTCGGCCGGCGGTTCGTGGTGGCTGCGGGGCATCTACCGGTCGGGCACCGTCACCGGTTCGACGCCCCCGAGCAGCTCCGACAGTTTCCCCGGCGACCGCGTTTCAGCGGTGTTCGGCGGCGGCGTGAGTGGTGACGGCACCCGGTGGTACGTGGGGGTTGACTCCAAACCGACCGTGTTCGGGATCGCGAACCCGAACACCACCGCCGGCCGGTGTGACCGCGGACAGGCCTCCTCTCCGCACTCCAGCGTGATCCAGGTGAGCATGGCCGACGGGAGCACCCGGAGCGTGAGCAGCAGCGTGAGCGCGACAACTTGGTGGGCCGCTTGCACGCGAAACAACGGCGACCAGCTCGGCAGCGACTGGTGATCAACCCTCCGACCGCGGCCCGTCTCATTTTTGAACGGGCTGCGGTAACGGTCACTTGATACGAGATTTGAACCGAAGAGCAGCTGCCCCACTCTTTACCCCGCGCTCACGGACTTGGTGTCCTTGTGCGCGCTCTTCTTCCGAACGTGGTCCGCTTCGGCGTCCTCAATTGAGTGCGAGCACTTCAGGTCTTCATCCCGCTTCGCGAGTTCCACCAGTTTGCGGAAGTGCGCGCGGAGAATTTGGACCTCGTCTTCGCTCAGCTCCTCGGCACTGATGAGCCGGTTGCTCGTCCACGGGAGCGCCGCGACGATCTCGTTCAATTTCATGTGAATCGCCAACGAATCCTTGTTCTGGGCGCGCTGGATGAGGAAAACCATCAGAAACGTGACAATTGTCGTACTCGTATTAATCACGAGCTGCCACGTGTCGGAAAAGTGAAACAGCGGCCCGGTCACCGCCCACACGAGAATGGTCCCGAGCGCCAGAGCGAAAGCCAACGAACTGCCGGTCCACTTCGCCGCGTGCCCGGACACGCGCTCCAGCCAACCGCCCCTGCGCGCCATGCAATTTCCCCGTCGCGGAAGGTTCGCGTTCTCACAGATACATGCGGAATGCAAATAGGGTGCCGAAATAAATTCGGGTTCACCACCGACGCGCCCCAGGGCAGCGCGCATTACACTCCCGAGACGATTTCTTTCCCGCTCCGAGGGGGGCCTCCGGCGGTGCTCGCACGGCCGGCCGCTCAGCCGATGCCAAAAGGGGCACCGAAGCTGCTCCCGAAAGGGCCGAACAAGTTGCTCATCACCCGCAACGGCAAGCTCTCGCTGCTCGACCCCGATGGTAAAAACGAAACCGTGCTCAGCAGCTACAAGGAACAAATCGTCCAGGATGCACGGCTCTCACCCGACGGCAAAATGGTTGCCGTCCTGCTTCAAGCGGATCGGTCCAAAGAACAGAAGGCCAAGCCGAACCCGAAACGCGCGCTTTACGTGTGCGAGAGCGGTTCGAAAGAACTCGGCGCCCCGCTCAGCACCATCTGCCAAACGTTCGTCTGGTCGGCTGATGGAACTGAAATCGTGTGGGCCGAGTTTGAAAGCGCGAACCAAGAGATACCAAAGGTCGCGCACGTCAGCTACAGCCTAAAAACCAAGGAAAAATTAGCGCTCAAGTTGCCGGGCGGGCACATCGTCACCGACTGGTCGCGAGACGGGCGGTTCTTCCTGACGACCCGGATTGCGAAGAGCGAGCCAAGCATGTCGGCGCGCCTGTACCTCATGAACCGCGACGGAACGGAACACAAAGCGCTCACCGACGAAAAGCAACTCGCGGTGCTGGGCCGGCTATCGCCGGACGGGACGCGGGTGCTGTACACGATCGTCACGCCCCCCGAGAACGGCAAGCCCGGCGAACCCAAACACGAACTCGCCGTTCTCAGCGTAACCACCGGGGAGTCCGAAAAAGTGCAAGATCAGCCGCTCAACGGCCAAATCCAAGAGGGTTACTCCCGGTCGCCGGACGGCAAGAAAGTTGTGTATTCCTGGCGCCAGCGCCACGACGGCAAGTTCGCGGACCTTCAAAACAAGGAAACGGAAACGCGCCTGATCGTGTGCGATCCGGACGGCAAAAACGCAAAAACCATCGTCACCGAAAAGGGCAAGGGTCAGTGGCGCGTCACCCTGACCGGTGGCGACTGGCGGTAAAGCTAAGAGGCGGGAAACCGAAAACCGCGGACCAACCACAGAAAAATCACGCGCACAAAAGTGCTGATGTCGCACACAACCCGGAAAGGGTCGTCGAACTCGTCGCCCAACAACCAATGCGCCGAACCCCGTCCAAATGGGCGGGGTTCAGTTTTTTCGCGACGCGCCCGCCCACTTCCACCCAAGATGAATGGCGAACCGCGGTGGTTCGCTCGCGGAGGTTACGATGCCACACGCCCTGTCCGCACTCGTCGCACGCACCACGCGGGCCGTCGTCCCTTCACCCACCGACACCGACGGCGAACTGGTCACCCGGTTCGCCCGCACACACGACGAGGCCGCATTCGCCGAACTCGTCCGGCGCCTCGGGCCGATGGTCCTCGGCGCGTGCCAGCGGATCGCACCCGACCCGCACACGGCCGAAGACGCGTTCCAGGCCGCATTCCTCGTGCTCGCACGCCGCGCCGGGCACGTTCGCCCGGCGGAGGCGGTGCGCGGGTGGGTGTACGGGGTCGCCGTCCGCTGTGCGAAGGAGACCCGCGCCGTGAACGCCCGCCGACGCGCCAGTGAGGTTCCGGTCCCGACCGTTCCCGATCGCCCGGCGGAACCGATCGAGCGGCCGGACACGGACGCACTGCGAGCCCTCGATGAGGAGGTCGCCCGTCTCCCGGAACACCTTCGCGCGGCGGTCATGCTGTGCGAACTCGACGGGCTGAGCCGTAAGGACGCGGCCGAACGCCTGAGCATCCCGGACGGGACGCTGTCGAGCCGGCTGGCGAAGGCCCGCAAGCTCCTCGCCGAGCGGTTACGCGCGCGCGGCTTGGCCGTCCCCGTGGGCGGTCTCACCGCGCTGGTACACGCGACCGTTTCGCCCAGACTCCTGGCCCAAACCTCCGCGCTCGCTTCCACCGGCGCCGCAATTTCTCCCGCCGTCGCCGGGCTCACCAACGGAGTGCTCCGCCTCATGCTCGCCCAAAAGCTGAAGGCCACTCTCCCACTGGCCGTCGGCGTGCTCGGCGCGCTGACGTGTGCCGCCCTCGCAGCCGAGCACGACCAGCCGGCACCCGTTCAACCACCGAAACCCCTGCGGCCGTTGGTCGTGCTCGTGTCGCGCACCGCAGCCCCAATCCCAAGAGCGGCGCCGCGTGAAGGCGTACTCCTTTTCACCTCGTTACGGCCGGGACCGACCATTCACCTGCGAACCCCGTCCGGTGAAGATCTGCCCGCACCGGCCCTCGGCGGGGCGTCCGCTCCGATTCAGCCGGGCGCCCCGCCCACCTGCACTCTCTTGGAAGGGCGGCTCTCGCCGAACGGAAAACGGGTGGCAGCGTTCAAGCTCGGCCCGATCCCTCAAAACCTCGTGGGACCGTGGACCCCGCAGCACCTCTGGGTGTTCGATCTCGATGCGAAGGACGGCCCGCGCGAGCCGCTCCTACCCGACCTGCGATGCCCGTCCGTGGTCTTCAGCGCCGACGGCACAAAGCTCTACGGGTCACAGGTCGACCCTGAGAAAGTGGCCGCCCCCCGGCAGGACGGGGAACTGGTCCCGCTCGTGAGCTGGGTGTACGACATGAAGGCGAAGAAGCAGACGGCACTCGGTCTCCCACCCGGCCACATGGTCACAGACACTTCGCCGGACGGAAAGACGTTGCTAACGGTGACATTTAAACCGAACGCCACAGTTTCCTCGGCGCGTTCGTACATTGTGCCGCTGGATACACTCAAGCCCCGGCCGCTGACTGAGACGGTTTTGAAAGGAATGCGGTTCTCCCCCGACGGAAAGCGGGTCCTGGGAACCCGCCTCAGTATGGCTGGTGCTCCAGCGCTTCCTGTCCTGGTGTCTGTGGCGGTAGCAGATGGGGCGGAGAAGCCGATCCCACTGCCGGCTGGCGTCGTACTGTTGGAACGCGCCTGCTGGTCGCCGGACGGCAAACGGATCGCATACAACTGGCACGAGGAGATCACGCCACCGGCAAACACGATCCCGGCCAACGGGAAGCAGCCCAAGCAGTACGCCTGCCAGGTAACAATGGCCGACGCAGACGGGCGGAACGCGAAGACGATCAGCAGCGGCGACGCCTTTACCGTTAAAAGCCTGGACTGGAAGTGATCACGTGGGACGGCACTAACCTCAACCGGGCGGGGGGCGTTCGCCCCCCGCGTCGCGTTCCTCGCGCTCGCTCCCTTCCCTGACCGTCGGCACCACGAACACGATGGTGCAAATGCCCACCAGCGCCAGGCCCGCGATCACGCACTTCAGCCAGAGTGGGAGCGTTCGGAACGCGAGACTCAGGCTCACCACGGTCACCACCAAGCACACCGCGAGCACCTTCACCGGGCGCCGAATCCCGCCGTGCTCGTCCCAGTCGCGGAGCAGCTTTCCGAACAGCGGGGACCGTTTCAGCCACCGGTTGAGGCGCAACGACGAGCGCGAAAAGAGGAAGCTCGCGAGCAGCACCCACGGGGTCGTCGGCAGCCCCGGCAGGAGCACGCCCAGGTACGCGAGTCCCACACACACCAACCCCGCACACACGTACAGAAACCGCCGCAAACCGGTCGCTTGACGCGGCGCGTGGGTTACCGGCACGTTCGCCTCGGGCGGCTTCGGGGTTGCAGGGCCGCTGATGGTCACTTCCAGTGAGAGCGGGGCGTTCATGGGTCTGGATCTCGGCTCGAAATGAACGCCGGGTGCGTTCGCCTCCAACACGAAATCTAGGACCGGAAATCCGGCGCCACGCGAGTTACTCGCACGCCGCAAAAGTACGGAGTAGGATAGTACAACGCCCCTCCCGTTCCCAACACCCCGACACAAAGCCATGCGCGTCTGCTCTCTGTTGGTGCTGGTGCTCGGTCTGGGCCTCGGCACCGGGTGCAAAAAAAAGCCCGCGCCCCCCGAGGAACAGAAACCCGCCGAAACAGAGAAGGGCGCCGCACCGACCCCGCCCGCGGACGGCCCGGCCGCGTGGCGCGCCAAACAGCTCGGCGCGCTCAAGGGCCGGCAGGACGCTCCGCGCCGGGCCGCGGTCGATGAATTGT